>JACPFR010000005.1 GCA_016182905.1 Elusimicrobiota bacterium | reverse complement strand
CCCGCGCGCTCCGCGCCCGCCGCGCCGGCGCCCGCCGCCGCGCGCGCGGAGGCCCCGGCGGCTCCTCTCGCGCCGCGCCCGGAGCCTCCGCGCGAGCTCGGCGAGGCCGCGGACGGGGCGCAGGCCCCTCCCTACGCGAGCTGGATGATGTGGACCTGGGGCGTCGAGGACCAGTGGCGCCAGTTCTTCGCCGGCCCGGAGATAGAGCTCAATTCCGCCAAGCCGCTGCTGCGCGACACCGCCTTCGTCGTGCAGAAGGAGCTCGAGTGCTTCTTCGTCGAGGCGCGCAGCGACGACGGCGCCGCCGGGTTCGTCAACCATCCGTGGCCCGACCACTGCTCGAACGTCCTGCCCCTGCCCTTCGAGCTGCGCCGCCTCGGCTCGCGCCAGATCGTCTGCGACATCAAGGACAGCGAGATCATCATGGGCGGCTCGCGGAAGATGGAGGCCGCGATGAGCGGGCTCGCCGCGGACCCGGGCCGGACCGGCCTCGCGGTCTTCCTCACCTCCTGCCCGGCCGTCGTCATCGGCGACGACAACGACTCGGTCGTCGAGCGCTTCCGCCGGCGCTCGGGCATCCCCGTCCTTTTCCCCGATCGCGACGCGGACCAGCACACCGACCTGCTCGCCGACCTCTTCGCCCTCGCGGACAAGACGGTCCGCCGGGACGCGGGTCCGCGCCTCAACCTCGTGGGCTTCCCCCGCGACCGGAGCTTAGCCGAGCTCACGGCGCTGCTCGGCGCGCTCGGGATCGAGGTCAACAGCGTCGTGCTGCCGGAGTTCGACCGCGAGAGCGTCGCGCGCTACGGCGACGCCGACCTCCAGGTCCTGAGGCCGCACCGCGCGTACGAGGGTCTCGCCGCGAGCCTGTTCGGCAAGCTCCCGATCCCGGCGCTCGCCATCGAGCCGCCGTACGGGATGGAAGGCACCCGGCGCTGGCTCGGGGAGATCGCGAAATCGTTCGACCGGAAGAAGGAGCTCGATCGTCTCTGGAGCGGGCTGGCCGCGCCGTTCGAGCGGCGCTGGGAGGAGCTGAGGCGGCGGGCCCACGGGCGCTGCCTCGGCTTCGTCTGCGACGCGGCGCGCCTCGCCCGGCTCCGGGACTGCCGCTTCAGCGCGGGCGTCCCCCTCCTGCCCGCGATCCGCGAGATGGGGTTCCGGATCGAATGGCTCCTCTGGTGCCCCTGCGGCGGCGGGACCGCGCATCCCGCGGCGGACGACGCGCGCGGCCGGGAGACCATCCGCCGCTTCCATTCGCAGAAGGAGCTCGACGCGCTCCTGCGCGAGCGGCCCGTCGACGCCGTCTATTCCGACCTCTTCTTCGACGCGCGGCTCTCGCGCGCCGGCAAGAGCCAGTTCTCCCTACCCTTCTTCGAGCCCGGCCTCGCGGGCGCCGTCCGGACCCTCGAGCGCCTGCTCGGCGCCGCCGGGATGCCGCTCTATCGGGATTACGCCCGCTACCTCGCGGAGGAGCCCCGTGGCTGACGCGCGCTCCCTCCGGCTCAACCTCCCCTACCTCCTCGGCGTCTACGTCGCGGTGAACGCGGTCCGCGACGCCTACCTTCTCGTCGACGGGCCGCAGTGCGTCTCCTTCAAGGCCGAGCACCTGTCGGGCAAGCACGACTGGCGCTCGACCTTGCTCGATCCCCTCGGCTTCCACCGGATCGTCATGACGGGGACCACCTGGGACACGATCACCTTCAGCCGCGAGGAGCGCATCCGGACCTTGCTCGAGCGCGTCCTCCGCCGCCCCGACGCGGGCTTGGTGATGGTCTCCGCCTTGACGATGTGCGGCCTCTCCGGCATCCAGTACGACCGGCTCATCGAGCCGCTGCGCCGGAAGACGAGGACGCCCTTCCTCGAGATCCGCTGCGACACGCTCGACCACGACTGGCTGGACGGCTACGCGTCCGTCTGGGACGCGATCGCCGGGAGCGTCGACCTGCCGCGCCCGAAGCGGCGGAAGAACGCCGTCGCCGTCGTCGGGCACCTGCTGGACCGCAACGAGGGCGACGCGCGCGGGAACCTCGGCGAGCTGGAGCGCATGCTCGGGGCGCTCGGGCTCGAGCTCGTCTCGGCCTGGCCCTCCGGCGGCTCCTACGCCGGCCTGGCCGGCGCGAGCCGCGCCTCGGCCGTGATCAGCCTGCCCTACGCGCGCGAGGCCGCCGCGACCCTCGCCGGGCGGCTGAAGGTCCCGCTCGTCGAGACCGGCCTGCCGTTCGGCCTCGACGGGAGCGTCCGCTGGGTGAGGGCCGTGGCCGCCGCGCTGGGGCGCAAGGCCGCCGCGGAGCGCTTCATCGACGCGGAGCTGCGCCGCGCGGTGCCTCCCCTCGAGTGGGCCGCCCCTCAGGTGTTCCTTAATAAAAGGCTCCTCTACTTGGGCGACCCCCACCTGCTCGAGGGCTTCCTCGAGATCTCCGCGCTCCTCGGAGCCCGCGTCGAGTCCGCCGCGGTCGTCTCCCGCGCCGGGCGCCTCGGGCCCCGCGCCCTCGCCCTCGAGCGCCCTCCGCTCCAGGAGCCCGAGGAGACGGCATGGCTCGCCGCCGTCGCGGGCGCGGCGCCCTACGACCTGTGCGCGACCAACAACGTCGGCTGGCAGGTCCTGGGGCTCGAGGCGGGACCGGTGATGGAGTTCGGCTTCCCCTCCTACTTCCACCACTCGCTCGCCCCGCGGCCCTACCTGGGCTTCCGCGGGTTCCTCGACTTCGCCGATCGTCTCGCCGAGCACCTCATGCTCGCGCGGATGCGCGCCGTCTCGGAGAGGACGCCCGCGTGAGGGTCGTCCGCGTCGCGACCGGCAGCTTCTGCGACGCCGAGCGGACGCGGCTGGGGCGGTCGAGCCGCTACGCGCGGATCGAGACGGCCGCGCTCGAGCTCGCGCGGCGCGGACTGGGACAGGAGCACCGCGTCCTCGTGGCGACCCCCCGCGCCTCCGTCGAGGACCTGCTCGAGAACCTCTACCGCCTGGTGCGGCTGACGGCGCTGTGCGGCGAGGGCTTCACGGTCGCGGCGGTCCCGGCGCCCCGCGGCGCCGCCGATCCCCTCGTCCGCGCCTGCCTCGCGCGCGTCGCCGGGGCCGCGCCCGTCGGCTGGCTCGAGGAGCTCGCGCGCGTCCTGCTCGACGCGCTGCTCGAGGCCGAGGCGCTCTCGCTCTCGCGGCGCCGCCCGGCGCGGGAGGCCGCGCTGCGCGCCGCGGTCGCGCGCTTCGCGGACTACCAGGACCTGAGGCCGCTCTGATGGGCCTGCGCAACTGGAAGTCGAGCCTGCAGCTGTTCGTCACGCGGCGCTGCCAGCTGCGCTGCCGCTACTGCGCCGTGATCAAGGGCGGGGAGGACATGACGCCGGCGACCGCGCTCAAGGGCGTGGACCTGCTGCTCGGCTCCCGGAGCGAGGAGCTGACCCTCGAGTTCTACGGCGGGGAGCCGCTGCTCGCCTTCGACGTGATCCGCGAGGCGACGGAGCACGCCGCCCGGCGGGGCCGGAGCCTGGGCAAGAGGCTCCGTTTCCACATCGCGACGAACGCCCTGCTGCTCGACGACCGCAAGCTCGAGTGGATGGCGCGGCACGGGTTCCTCGTCGTGCTCTCGTGGGACGGCGCGCCGAGGACGCACAACCTCGAGCGCGTCGCCGGCGGCGGCGGGCTCGACACCTACGAGGTCCTCCGGCGCAAGGTGGAGAAGGTCCTGCTCTCCGGCGTGACCTGCTCGGTGATCCCGGTGGCCACGCCCGCGAGCGTCAAGGCGCTCGACCGGAACCTCGAGCACCTCCTCGCGCACGGCGTCCGCTCCTTCGACCTGAACTACTCGATCGGCGTCGAGTGGCCCCGTCGGGCGCAGGACGATTACTTCGCGCAGATGCTCCGCTTCGCCGGGCGCCATCGCCGGGAGCTGGCCGCCGGGGAGATCCGCATCGGCAACCTCCGCGGCGACGTCGAGCCGGGGGTCATCAACCCGGAGTTCACCGTGGACACGGACGGGACCATACGGCTGCTGACGGAATGGCTGATGGAGTGCGTGCCGCCCGGGGCCCCGACCCCGCGCCCGCTCGGCAGCGTGCACGACGCGCCCGCCTACGACTCCCTCTACATCAACCGCTTCCACTGCGCCCGCGCGCACTTCGCGATGTACGCCGGGAACCCGGGCCAGCGCCGCGTGATCCTCAACAACATCGCGTTCGGACGGCGCTACGGGGAGTTCTTCATGGGCCTGCGCCGGTGGATCTCGAAGGCCGCGCCGCGGCGGCGCGCCGACGAGCCCGAGCCCCCCCGCGAGATCCGGGCCTACGCCCCCTGACGCCCTACCACGAGAGGATCCGCTCGCCGCGGCCCGGCGCGGAGAGGCGCCTCGGCACCGGCGCGAGCTCGCCGGTCCCGAACCTCCCGGCGTAGGTCCGGCCGAGGCCGGCGCAGACGGGGTCCATGGCGCAGCCGCGGCAGGCCGAGGCCTTGACGCGGCGGAAGGCCTCCGGCGGCGGCGAGCCCGACGGCGTCCAGCCCCTCGGCGCGTACCAGGTCGCGGAGTCGCGGCGCGCGAGCGGGGCCAGGGAAGGCGACGCCTCGCCCAGCCCTCCGACGCACACCGGCATGGTCCAATCCCCCGCGAACCTCCGGATCGGGAGCCGGCCCTCCTCGCAGGCGCGGCGGATGTAGGGCGCCGCCGCGCGATGGGGCACGCAGAGGTTCTCCCATTTCGGGTTCTCCTCGAGGACGGACAGCACGAGCGACAGCGGCGCCCGCGCGGTCGGCGCCGCCCCCAGGCCGGCCAAGAACGCCGCGTGCGCGGGCACGTCGCGGTAGTTCAGGCGATTGACGACCATGTTGCAGCTCACGGACGCGAACGGCAGGCTCAGGCAGTTCGAAAAACCGCGGACGGCCCGGTCGTACTGCCCGCGCGTGCCGGTGAAGAAGTGGTAGACCTTCGGACGGTGCGAGTGGAACGACAGCAGCACGCGCCGGATGCCGGCGTCGTAGACGGCGCGCGCGAACCTCGCGTCGGCGTAGCTCTCCGAGCTCGAGATCACCGAGACCGCCCCGAACCCCAGGTCCCGGCCCAGGCGCGCGATGTCCAGGAAGGACTTCGCCATCGAGGGCTCGCCCCCGGTCAGCACGAGCTCCATCTCGCCGACTCGCCGGTCCGGACGCCGGGCGTACTCCTGCAGGCCCTTCGAGACGACCTTCCAGGGGATGTCGCGGCGCATCTTCGGCTGCGGGCAGGACAGGCAGCGGTTGCGGCAGCGCAGCGTGATCGTGTCCTCGAGGTGCCTCGCCGCGACGGCGGCGCCGTCCAGCCAGGTGAGCTCCTCGATCAGCGTGACGTCGGAGCCCGACGACCGCAGCTTCGAGAGGTCCGCCGGGCGGGCCTTCATCCGACCACCGTCCGTCGACGACAAATCACGTTTTATATCGTATCATACTTCGCATGGCGGTCATGGAGAAGCTCGCCTTCTTCGGCAAGGGCGGAATCGGGAAATCGACGATCTCGGCCAACCTCAGCGCGATCCTCGCGTCCGAAGGAAGGAAGATCCTGCACATCGGCTGCGACCCGAAGCACGACTCCACTTTGGCCCTCACCGAGGACGCCTCGATCCTCACCTTCCAGGAGCGCCATCAGGCCTCGCATTTCACCTCGCTCACCGCGGCCGAGGTCCTGACCAAGGGCAAGTTCGGCATCGACTGCGTCGAGGCCGGCGGCCCCGAGCCGGGGCTGGGCTGCGCCGGCTACGGCATCAACCAGCTCCTGGAGACCCTGGAGCGGCTCGACCTCATGAGCCCGGCGAAGTACGACACGGTGATCTTCGACATCCTCGGCGACGTCGTCTGCGGCGGCTTCGCCGCGCCGCTGCGGCAGGGCTTCGCCGACAAGATCTTCATCGTCGCCTCCGAGGAGATGGCCGCGCTGTACGCGGCCAACAACATCGCCAAGGCGGTGCGGACCTATACCGCCAACGGAGCGGTCCTCGGCGGCCTGATCGTCAACATGCGCGACCCCGAGGTGGACCGCGAGATGCTGGAGCGCTTCGCGCGCCTGCTGAACACGCGCATCCTGGGCTTCGTCCCCCGCGACCCCATCGTGCGCGAGGCCG
This sequence comes from Elusimicrobiota bacterium, assembly GCA_016182905.1. Taxonomy (NCBI): domain Bacteria; kingdom Pseudomonadati; phylum Elusimicrobiota; species Elusimicrobiota bacterium. Next base: position 264,444 of record JACPFR010000005.1, on the reverse strand, counting down.
AGTACCTGAGGAAGACCCTGATCGAGCACGATCCCGGCTCGGGCCTCGTCCGGGTCTTCAAGGACCTCGCCGCGGCGGTGGCGGCCGTCGCGCCCGGGGAGATCGGGGCGCCCACGCCGATGGACGACCGCCTTTTCACGGAGCTCTCGCTGCGGCAGTTCCGTTCGCCCCCGATGCGCGCCCAGGCCGGAAGCGGCGCCGCCGCGCCCGCGAAGACGGAGAGACGTCCGGAACGGGAGAAGGCCCAGGCGAGGCGGGTCGGCGGCCCGCGCTCGCTGGAATCCTTCTCGAAGCTGCTCAAGCTCGAGGATCGCTGGCGGCTGGAGTCCGCTTTCCTTTCGCCCGACGGCTGCATCGGCCTCGGGGTCAAGGGGGAAGACAAGTCCGAGCTCGTCGTCGTCCTCAAGCCGACGGAGATCGAGGGGACGTTCATCAAGACGCCGAATTTCGGCCTCTGCTTCCAGGGGGCCGGCAACCCGACCCCCGCGGCGGAGAGCCTCCTGCGCCGGACCGCGTCGCGCCTGGGCCTGGTGCCGTTGCGGACTCTCCAGCGCGTCCTGGAGCGCGATCCGGGCGCCGTCGGCGCGGTCTCCGCGCCGGCCGGCGCCGGGAACGGCCGCGCCCGGCCGGGGGACGGCGGCCCGCCTCAGGCGTGGCCGGACGGCGCGGGCGGGACCGCGGCGGCGCCCGACCAGTCCGTGCAGTTCTTCCTCGACGAGACCTCCGCGGTCGGCGGGTTCCCGCAGGGGGCGCTGTTCGTCCACCACGGCGACTGGGAGTGCTGGTTCGTCTTCCTCTCCGGGCCGTTCGGGTTCTGGGAGCGCAAGCACAACGAGGGGACTTTGCGGGAGGGCAACGACGGCCCCCGCGTCGCGCAGCTCAGCACCGACTCCGGCCTCGAGGACGTCATCCGCGGCGGCGGGGTCGAGCGGCTGGAGGCGATGGTCGAGGATTTCCTGCGGCGCAATCCCAAGCCCGACCTGCTCGTCATCCGGTCCTATTGCGTGCCCGCGGTCATCGGCGACGACGTCTCCAAGGTCCTGGAGCGGATGCGCCGCAAATACGATTTCGCCATCGCCGCCGCGACGGCCCTGAACCCCGAGATCGCGATCCTGAAGACCGCCATCGCCCAGGCCTTCTCCAGCCCGCGCTACCTCGAGACGGCCTCCGATCCGAACAAGGTCGATCTCATCGGCTTCCCGAGCGGCCGCCCGCGCGCCGAGCTGGCCGGGCTCGTCGCGGAGCTGGGCCTCGAGGTCGGCCAGAGCATCCTCCCCGGCTGGACCTACACGAGCCTCGTGAAGCTGCGCGAGTCGGGCCTGCAGGTCCTGTCCCCCCGCTCGGAATACGGCGTGATCTTCGCCGAGCTCGCCAAGGGACCGGGGCTGAAGTTCATCTCGCCGGAGTCCCCCTACGGCCTCCTCGGGACCCGGAATTGGCTCAAGGCCGTCGCGGCCGCCGCGGGCCGTCCGGAGAGGTTCGAGGAGGCCTTCGGCGAGCGCTACCGCGGGCTGCGCCGGACGTGGCGGGCCTTGCGCGCGAGCGCGGCCCGCCATCGCCTCGCGTTCGTCATCCCGGAGGCGGACGCCGCGGCCTTGTCGGACGGACGCTCCCTGGGAGGCCTTCCCCTCCTGCCGATGGTCCGGGAGATGGGGTTCGGCGTCGAGCTGCTGCTCTGGTCGCCCTCGCCCTCGTCCCGGCCGGCCGTCCCCGGGGTGAAGCGCTTCAACACGCCGGAGGAGCTCGACCGCCTCCTGTCCGAGGGCGATTTCTCCGCGGTCTACAGCGACGTCTGCCACGACCGGCGCCTGCTCCGGAACGGGAAGAGCCGCTTCTCCCGCGCGGCCTTCGAGCCCGGCTTCGACGGGGCCGTCCGCACTTTGCGGCGCCTGCTGCGGATCTGCCGGCTTCCGTTCCACCGGCGCTACGAGACTCGGTGGAGGCACCATGGCGTGCAATGACGATACCCAGCGCCTCAACGCCCCCTACCTCGTCGGCGCGCTGCTGGCCGTCAACGCCGTGCCGGACTCCTGCCTCCTCATCGACGGGGCCGAATGCTCGATGACCAAGGCCGAGTTCGTCTACGGGAACCACGACCTGGCGTCCACCTTGCTCGACGCCGCGGGCGGGACCGCCCACCGCCTCGAGCACTCCTACAAGGACATCGCCGACCTGGTCAAGGACCGCGAGCCCGATATCGCCCGCGTCGCCAAGGAGCTCTTGGCCCGGCCCGCCTTGAAGGTCCTCTTCCTGTCGCCTCGGCCCTGCTGCTCGATCCTGGCCGTGGATTACCGGCGCATCGTCCGCGGCGCCGCGAAGGACAGCGCCAAGCCGGTCCTGCCCCTGCCCTCCGACGCGCTGTCGGGAGACTGGCTCGACGGCTACGCCGACGCGCTCGAGGCGCTCGCGCGCGCCGTCGACCTGAAGGACGCCGCGCCGGACCCGAAAAAAGTCGCCATCGTGGGCTACATGATGGACCGCAACGAGCAGGATCACGTCGCCAACATCGCGGAGCTGCGGCGCCTGCTGGCGGGATTGGGCATGGAGCTCGCGTCGGTCTGGCTCGGGAACGTCCCGTACGGGGAGCTCTCGGACGTCAAGGCCGCGGGGACGATCCTGTCCTTGCCCTACGGGCGCAAGGCCGCGAAGGTCCTGGCCGACCGCCTGGGCGTGAAGGCCGTCGAGCTCGAGCTCCCGTTCGGCCTCCTTCCCACCGAGGACTGGATCCGCGCCGTCGCCGAGGCCTGCAAGAGGCCCAAGAAGGCCGCGGAGGCGCTCATCGCCGCGGAGCTGGCCCCGGTCCTCAAGCGCCTGGAATGGGTGGTCCCGCAGGCGATGCTCCACAAGCGCGTGGCGCTGGCCGCCGATCCCTACCTGTTCGCCGGCCTCGCCCAGCTGGCCGACGACCTGGGCTGGGAGGTGGCGGCCACGGCCCTGATGAGCCGTCCCGACAAGATGCCCCGGGGGCTCGCCGACAGGTTCCCGGGCCTGCCACGCCCTTTATGCCAGCCCACCTCCGCTCAGTGGGACGCGGCGCTCGCCGAGGCCGGCCCGGTCGACATCATCGTCGGCAACAGCTTCTTCCAGCAAGGGAGGACCGGGGCGGCCGCCATCGAGCTCGGTTATCCCTCCTACGCCTACCACGCCCTGTCGAGCCAGCCCTTCCTGGGCTTCGCCGGCTGCCTCCGGTTCGTCGAGCGGGCGCTCAACGCGACCTTGCACCGGGACATCGGCGCGTGGGGCGTGGTCATGCGCTATCCGATGTTCGAAGGCGCCGGCGCGGCGTTTCCGGCGTCTCCGCGCCGGTCCTCCTGCTAGGAGCCGAGAGCCCGGCAGAACGCCGTCAGCTCCGCGTCGACCGAGCGCGTGGACGCCAGGACGCCGGGCGGGAACGCGTCGGCCAGGACCTGCGCCGCGTCGGCGGCGGGACGAGAGGCCAGCCGTTCGGCGTTGAGCACGTCGCCCAGGCGCAGGCGCCGGCGATGGGGACGGACGGCCGCGGCGAGGATCAAGTTCGAGTTGTACACCTCTCCGTCCGTGTCCACCACCAGCCCGTCGTTGTACAGCGGCGTCGTCCCGGTCCGAGCGAGGTTGAGCACCTCGACGGGCCGGCCCGCCCCGGCCCACCGCGACAGCGCCAGCCGGATCGCGGCGAAGCACCGCGTCAGCCCCTCGACCTGCGCGGGCGTCCACGGCACGAAGTAGGCGGGCAGGAAATTGAAGCGCGAGTAGCCGCGCTTGCGCGCCAGCGCCAGTCGCCGCACGGCCGCCGCCGGGGACTCGCCGGGCGGGATCAGGAAGTTGTGCGCGACGCCCGGCAGGCGGGCGGCCAGGGGATCGGCCCGGCTGACGAAGACCTCCACCTCGGGGCGCCTGGCCAGCAGCGCCTCCACCGCGGGAAGCCCCTTGCCGTGCGTGGGCAGCTCCACCGCGGTCCCCGGAGCCAGGGCCGCGATCCGCTCGAGGGCGCGCGTCACCAGGTCCGGCCGCAGCAGGGGCTCGCCGCCGAACAGCTTGACCCGCGGCGGCGAGGCGAGCCGCGGCAGGAAGCCGTCCAGCGCCGCGTCGAGGACGCCCTCGGACATGTCGGCCTCGTCGAAGGACTGCGGGCAATACCCGCAGCGGCGCTCGCAGCGCCGGGTGAGGACGAGGACGAGGAGGCGCTCGCTCCTCACGGGGCCTTCCTCACCGGCACGAACTCGTCCCAGCCGAACAGCTCGGGGTACTCCCGCCACGGGCCCTCGCACCGGGAGTGCCAGTCGCACTCGGCGCACCGCGGCCCGCGGCTCTTGCCCTCGTCGATGCGCGTGCGCGTGTAGTCGGGGATCACGCAGTCGGCGTCGTAGATGCGCGTACGCGGGATGATCTGCTCGGCCACGTACTTCTCGTAGCCTCCCATCAGGCAGTACGGGATGGCCTCGGTCATGACGGTCCGGCCCGCCTTGATGCCCACGTCGAGCGCGCGCTTGACGTACGGCTCGATGAGGCTCTTGCGCGCGGTCAGCCACTCTTTGTTCTCGCCGGCGCGGCCGCTCATGTGCATGAAGGCGAACTGGAACTGGTCGACGCCGAGCGCGACGAGCAGGCGCGCGAGGCCGGGCAGGTCGCGGTAGTTGGCCTTCGTGATCACCGAGTTGGTGATCACCCGCTGCCCGAGCCTCTTGAGGTTGCGCATCCCGGACACCGTCTGCATGAACGCCCCGGGCGCGCCGGTCAGGTAGTCGTGGACCTTCGCCGTCGAGCCGTGCAGCGAGGGCCCGAACTCGTTGACGCCGGCGTCGATGAGGCGCTTGCAGAAGTCCTCGTAGCAGAAGGTGCGGCCGTTGCTCTGCACTTGGATCAAAGTGTAGCCGAGGGAGCGGGCCGTCCTCGCGATCTTGACGATCTGCTTGTGCAAGGTGGGCTCGCCGCCGGTGATCACGACGCCGACAGCACCCCCCTCCCGTCCCTCCGCCAGGGACTTGACCAGCTCGTCCTCGGGCTTCGTCGGCAGGCGCTCGCGCTTGTCGCCCTGCACGCAGAAGTGGCAGTAGTTGTTGCAGCGGAACCCGACCTTCAGGTCGACGCGATCGCTCATGACGCCTCCGCCCGGACCTTGTCGACGACCGCCTGCGCCGGCGTCAGGATGGGGCACAGCTCCTCCGAGGAGTAGTACACGTCCATCTGGTACAGCCCGGCGCAGATCCGCTCGACCGAGCACTCCTTGCAGCGCGGCGCCTTGCCGTAGCTCCAGGAGCTCTTGTCCTGCCGCCTGCGCCCCTTCTCGTCGAGGAAATAGATGTCGCGGCCCTCGTCCTTGATGAACTTGCGCGTCTCCGTGGAGAAGTGCCCGAAGTCGGACATGAAGCACAGCGGCACGCGCTCGACGCGGAACGATCTGCCCGCCTTCGCGAGCCAGGTCATCGCGCGGTGCAGCTCCACCTCGAAGGAGCGCAGCTTCGGCACGAGCTGCGGGTTCAGCGACGCGGCGTTCATCAGCGGGTCGAGGTTGTTCCAGACGAAGTGATGGAGGAACGGGAAGCGCTCGCAGAGGAAGCGCGGCGTCTGCGAGAGGTGGTCCGCGTTGCGGGCGTTGATGACGGTGTTGATGTCCACCCGCACGCCGAGCTTGCCGGCGTTCTCGAGCGCGCGCAGGATGTTGGGCAGGGAGTTCTTGTTGCCGGTCAGCTCGCCCTGGACCTCCGGCTTCGCCGAGTGGACCGAGACGTGCATGTGGTCCAGCCCGGAGTCGACGAGGGCCTTGAGGTAGTCGGGCCGGCACACGCGCTGCCCGTTGGTGATCAGGCGCGGGGGCAGGCCCTTCTTCAAGGCGTAGGCCACCAGCTCGGGAAGGCGGTCGAACAAGGTCGGCTCCCCACCGGTGATGATCACGCCCGCGGCCTTCTCCGCGGCGAAGGAGTCCACCAGGTCCGTCGCCTCCTTCCAGGAGATGACGCGGCCGTTCTCCGGGTTGGAGCAGAACAGGCATTTCTGATTGCAGATGCGCGCGACCTGCAGGTAGGCGAGGGTGGCCATCAGCCCTCCCTCCGGGGGGAGAGCTCCGCGGCGCCGTACGCGGAGAGATACCGGTCGAACACGCCCGCGCAGTCGCCCCGCGAGACGCAGGAGCGGCAGCGCGGGGGCTTGCTCCGCCGGCGGGAGGCGTCGACGCTCTCGATCGAGACGAGCCCGGGCGCGCCGCGGACCCCGCGCCGCTCGACCGTCACGCGCGGCGAGAAGTGGGCGTCGTTGGAGAGCTCGTCCCGTCCGCCCAGCACGCACAGCGGCAGGCCGAAGAGCCGGAGCACGACGCGGCCGTCCGCGAAGGGCGCGGCCAGCGCGGGGACGCGCTCTCGCCACAGCGCGAGCGGCACGGCGAGCGCGCGGTAGTCGTCCGCCGCGCGCCCCTCGGGGGCGACGTTCGAGAGCAGGCAATGCCGGATCCGGGAACGGAATCTCAGCAGGGACAGGGTCTCCTCCACGCGCTCCCAGTTGGCCCGCGTGACGACGGTGTTGGTCAGCAGGTAGACGCCCGTGCCGTGGAGCTCGACGTTCTCCAGCGCCCGCATGGCCCGGGCGAACGAGCCCGGCGTCCGCGCCGCGGCGTCATGGGTCTGCGCGTCGGGCCCGTGCACGGACAGGCACAGCTCGTCGACGAGGGGCAGGACCTCGCGCGCGTAGTCCTCGCGGGCGAACAGACCCCCGTTCGTCGTCAGGTAGGTGTTGAAGCCGAGCTTGCGCGCCGCGCCGAGCGCGGCGGGCAGGAGCGGATGGGCCGTCGGCTCCCCGCCCGTGAAGGTCACGTGGTTGAAGCCGGCCCTGCGCCGCGCGAGCAGCACGGCCGACACCTCCTCGCCCGTGAGCGGCGCGTGACGCCAGCGCTTCATGCGCACGCTCTCCGAGCAGAAGGCGCAGCTCTGGCCGCAGGCGTAGGAGAGATGGAGCTCGAGGCGCCGCGCGTTCGTCATGAGGGGCTCAGCTCCTTTTTCTCCGCGGGCCGCTCGCGGAGATGCTCCTCGAAGGTCCCGGGGCAGAGCTCCCGCTCCCGGCACCCGCCGCACTCCCCGGGCTTGAAGAAGGCCTGATGACGGAGATAGAGCTTCATCGAGTCGGCGACGTCCTCCTCCGCGCACGCGGCCCGGCCCTGGATGTCCCGGGCCACGCAGGCGGGAAAGCCGGTCAGAGAGCTCACGCGCCCGGCCAGCGCCGCGCGCAGTTCGGCGTAGTCCGGGGCGACCCGGCCGTACGGGACGTTCATCCCGCCGGCATCCTTGGGGCGGAGGGGATGGATGGAGAAGGGCCAGCCGCGCTCGCGGGCGAGCCTCTCGAGAGCGGGCAGGTCGCCCAGGTTCCCGCGGCAGGCGCTGGCGTGCAGGAACACCTTCGCGCCCAAGGCCCGCGCGGCCTCGGCGCCGCGCAGCGCCGCGGCGTGGGAGCCGGGATGGCGGACGACGGCGTCATGTATCTTCGCCGTCGAGCCGTGAAGGGCCAGGGCATAGGAGAGGACACCCGCCTCGGCCAACGGCGCGGCGAGCGCCTCGAGCCGGAGGCCGGAGGTCATGATCTCGATGTCGGTGAAGCCCTTCCGACGGCACAGCGTCACGACCTCGACGATCTCCGGATGGGCCAGCGGTTCGTTCCCCACCAAGGCGATCTTCTTCCGGCGCAGCGCGGCGTTCTCATTCAACGAAGCGGACAATTCGTCGAGGGACTGGTGGTCTTTCTCCGGTTTATTCCTGCAGAACACGCAGTCCAGGTCGCAGCCGCCCTTCAGGAAGAGGAACACGCGGTCGAGGCCGGGCATGCGGCGCTTCAGGAACCGGTCCTGCTCCGCCAAAGTCGCCTGGACGACTCCGCGGCGGATGGCCGGGTCCTCGCTGCCCCGCTGGCCCATCCAGTGGCGCTTGAGCGCGAGGCCGACCTTGATGTTGTTGAGGATGACGTGGCGGCCCGCGCTCTTCGCCGCGTACGCCTCGAGGAAGCGCTCGTAGGGGGTCTTCCTCTCGCCGTCGAACGAGTCCGCGCCGCGCCCGTCGTCCAGATGCCCGAGCCGCAGCGCCGCGCGGGCCTCGGGCAGGGCGGCCTCGAGGAAGAGGCCGCCGTCCCAGTAGATCCCCCCGTCGGTGTCCACGATCGTCTCGCGGCTGAGCATGACGGGCTCGCTGTCCGAGGTCCGGTTGACGGGCTCGGCCTCGCCGCGCGCGGCGTAGCGGTCGAGGGCGGCGAGCAGGCCGGCGACGGCCTCCCGGCTCCACAGGACGCCGACCTGATAGCCGAGCTGGATGCGGCGCGCGCCGAGGCGCTCGAGGCGGAGCAGATCCGCGTCGAAGGAGGCCGCGCGCCCGGGGGTCACGACCGCGTTCACGTGATACGGCAGGCCGGATGCGGCGAGGCGGCGCAAGGCGCCTTCCATCGCCTTCTGCGCGCCGGGGCCGGTCCCGGCGAGCCTGGAGGCGTTGCCCTCCGCGCCGCCGTCGAGGCTCAGGTGGACGTAGCCGTCGACGCTCTTGAGGAAGGCGATCTTCGCGTCGTCGAGCAGGAGCCCGTTGGTCGTCAGGTTGATCCGCAGCGGACGGCCGCCGCGGCGGGAGCGGGCGTACAGCGCCGTCTTCCGCACGAGCTCCCAGGCCAGCAGCGGCTCGCCTCCGAAGAAGTTCAGGATCAGATGCCCCGCGCGGGAGGACAGCAGGAGGTCCGCGCCGCGGCGGGCGGTCGCCTCGTCCATGCGCCGCGGCCCGCGCCGCACGTTGCAGTAGGCGCAGCGCAGCTGGCACTCATACGTGGTCATCAGCATGACCGAGCGCGTCTCGCTCCGGAAGGCGCTAGGCGGCACGGAGCTCTCCTTCGCCGTGGCGGGCGAGGTGATCCGCCCAGACGCCGTCGCAGGACGGGCGACGCGCGCAGCCGCCGCAGGCCTCGCCGAAGGCCAGGCGGGGCCGCCGCCGCTCGCGCAGCGACGCCGCCGGCGCGGACCCCGAGACGGCCTCGTCGTACAGCGCGCGGTCCTCGTGGCGCGGCGCGAGCGTCCCGTCCCACAGGCACGGCGGAAGCCCGAACACCGAGAGCGCCAGCCCCGCCTCGCCGGCGGCCCGCGCGGCCTCGGCCGCGGCCGCGGCGAAGGCTTCGAGGCGAGGGCTGTCCTCGAGCGGCAGGCCGCCCCAGCCCGGCGGCGGCTCGCGGTGCGCGAGCAGCGCCTCGCGCACGCCTTCGGCGGCGAGGCGGCGGATCCAGGACGGGAGGTCCGAGAGGTCCTCCTGCATGGGAAGCAGCCAGACCCAGGCCTCCCCGCCGGCGCGCAGCCAATGGCGCAGGCCGAGCTTGGTCTGGGCGAGCGCGCCGGGCACGCGGGCGCGCGCGTCGTGGCGCGCCGCGTCCGGAGAGAACAGCGGCACGACCACGCGGCGGAGATCCTTGCGCGCCCGCAGGCGGGCGGCGACGCGGGGGTCGGCCAGCGGACGGGCCGTGGTGTACAGGCTCAGGTCGAACACCTGCAGGGCCTCGGCGTCGTCGAGGACCTTGCCGAGCCCCCGGATCAGCAGGGAGTCCCCTCCGCCCAGCACGCCCCGCTCCGCGCGGAAGGCGGTCTGCGCCAGGGCGGCGGACAGCCCGGCCCTTTTTCCGGCGGCGGGGCGACGCAAGGCGCAGCAGCCGTTGACGCAGCCGGGACCGGCCTCGAGGTAATGCGTGCGCGAAGGCAGGAGGACCCGCATCTCCGCGAGCTGGGCCGCCGTGCGCTCGACCGTGTAGGAGGGAGGCTCGTGCTCGTCGCCCTCGTAGAACCCGGGCGGGATCACGCCGGCCGCCGCCGCGACGGCGTGGAGGCCCGTGCCGGGATAGACCTTGGTCGTGTGCACCTGGACGCGGTCCGGCTCGACCGCGCGCAGGAAGCGGGCGGTCTCCCGCGTCGTCTCCAGGTCGTCGCCGGGGTTGCCCACCATGAGCATGAGCACCGCCCGCATGCCCGCCTCGCGCGTGGCGGCGAAGGCGGCGGGCACGAGGCCGAGCTCGAGGCGCTTGCCGATGGCCTTCTGGACCTTCGCCGACCCGCTCTCGACGCCGTAGGAGATCTCGCGGCAGCCGGCGGCGGCCATCTCGCGCGCCAGCGCCGGGTCCATCGCGTCGGCGCGCGTCATGCAGATCCAGCGGATGCCGGGAGCCTCCCGGCGCAGGAGGGCGCAGATCTCCCGCACGCGCTGCCGGTCGCGGGTGAAGAAGTTGTCGCCGAAGACGAAGTCGCGCCAGCGGTAGCGGCGGGCCATCCGCGCGACCTGGCCGACGAAATGGGCCGGCGAGTGCTGGCGGGGCTTGCCCTTGAAGGCGCTCATCGGACAGAACACGCAGCGGTACACGCAGCCGCGCGAGCTCAGCAGCATGATCGCGCTGTTCATGGCCAGCGCGCGCGGGCGCCGGTACCGGGCCAGGGCGGCCCCGGCGTCGAACAGGTCGAAGTCCGGGTCGGGCAGGCGGTCGAGGTCCGTGAACGGGGCCCTCTCGGGGGCGCGCGCGGCCTTCCCCCCGTCGGACCAGACGAGACCCGCGACCCCGCGCGGATCGCCGCCGCGGGCCAGGCACTCGGCCAGCTCGGGCAAGGTCTCCTCGCCGTCTCCGACCGCGACCCAGTCGGCGCCGGTGCGGCGCAGGACCAGCTCCGGATCCGCGGTCGCGAAAGGCCCGCCCACGACCACGCGCGTCCCGGGCGACGCCTCCTTGAGCCGGCGGACCAGGGCTGCCGCCGCGCCGCGGCTGGAGCTCTGGCAGGAGACGCCGACGAGACCGGGCCGCTCCGCGCGGACCAGCGCGGCCGCGTCCACGAGCATGTCTTCACCGGAGGCGCGGGAGTAATCCCGCCCGATCACCTCGAAGCCCTTGCCCTTGAGGATGGCGCCGAGCAAGGATAGGCCGTACGGCGCGCCGAAATAGGACGGGGGCGGAGCGGGATCGCGCGGGTTCAGCAGGACGACCTTCATCTCGCCTCCGCGAAGGACCGCCCGAGCTCGAGGTTGCTGAGCAAGGTGCGCCGCATCCCGCCGCGCCCGTAGGCGGAGGCGAGGATGGCGAAGTTGTCGAAGGGCGTGGCGCCGTAGGTCTCGAAGAGCCCGGCGTTCCTCACGTCCGCCACCTTGAACCGCTTCTTCATCTCCTGGAAGTCCTCCTCCAGGCACACGCCGGTCTCGCGGTACACCGTCCCGTCGCAGTCGACCGTCAGCTCGCTGTTGAGCACGACGGGCTCGCGGCGCTTGACGGTCAGGTTGACCAGCTCGACGCCGAGGCGCCGGGCCGACAGGGCGGCCTTCTCCATCGACTCGTGCAGGGCGTCGGCCTGCTCGCCGGTCCAATGGCGGCCGAGCGCGTAGTTGATCTGGATGCGGCGGTGGCCCATGGCGGCCAGCGACTCCACGCGCTCGTCGGCGCGGGCGGCGTCCTCGGGGAGCAGGACGGCGATGACCTGGTAGGGGACGCCGGCCTTGCGCAGGCGCTCCACCCCGGAGCGCAGCCGGGCCCAGGAGCTCCCGCCCTTGGCCGTGGGGCGCTGGGCGTCCTGGGCGCTCATCGTGCCGTCGCAGCTGACCTCGACGTGGAAGCGGTGCGCCTTCAGGAAAGCGACGGCCTCGTCGTCGAGGGCCAGGCCGTTGGTGGTGAGGAGGAAGCGCACGGTCTTCCCCGCGTTGCGGGCCGAGGTCTCCGCGAGCGCGACCGCGCGCCGCACGACGGAGAGGGCCAGTAGCGGCTCGCCGCCGAAGAACTGGAGCTCGACGTCCCGGCGCAGGGAGCTCATCAGCCAGCGCACCCCCGCCTCGGCCACGTCCGGGGTCATCGTCGCGCCGTATTTGCGCACGCGACAGTAAGCGCAGCGCAATTGGCAGGCATGAGTGACGAGCAGTATGAGCCGGTCGCTCCCCGATCCCGAGAACAAGGCTCGTAAGTGGTCCCCGGTGGGGCGTACCCCGGATTTGATCAGCCGCCCAAGAAGGCGCCGTCGATAGAACGCCTGTCGTTTTATCTCCGCGCGCCGCGAAGCGGCCGCGGACCCGTCCGGCGCGCTCTCGGCTCGCCTCAGGGCCTCGAACAAGGCGGCGTCGATCGCCGCCAATATCCGGCGCGCGGACGCGCCTCCGTCTTTATCGACGTTCACGAGGGCGCGCTCCGCGCGCGACATCGAGTCCTCGTACACGGTCACGCGGCCACCTTCCCGAGCCGTCCCGCCGCCGCGCGGAAGAACTTCCCCACGCGCAGCCCGAAGGAGATGTTGTTGAGGAGCGCCGCCTGCACCTTGGCGTTGCCCTCGTACATCTTCACGAGCGTGTAGTACGCGTGGAAGCGGCTCCAGCGCAGGGCGTTGATGTCCTTGACGGAGTCGAGCGTCCCCACCGGGAACGGCGCCGGCGCGGACGCCGGCGTCGTCTCGAACATCCACTCCGTCATCTGATGAAGAGACCCGTCCGTATCCACCATCAATTCGCTGTTGAGGATGGTCGGCTCGACGCGCTGGCTGGCGTTGCCCAGCCGGATCTCCCCGGAGTCGAGGGCGCGCGCGTGGCGGTCCAGGACGCGCTCGACCTGCGCGAAGAAGAGCGCCTCGTCCTCGGGGGACCAGATCGCGCCGATGGCGTAGCTCAGGTCGACGCTGCGCACGCCGATGTCCAGGAGATGCTCGAAGTTCTCCGCCAGGCGCCCCACGTTGGCGGGGCTGGCGACCATGATGACGAAGTGGGGCGCGCCCGCGCGCCGGGCGCGCTCGACGCCCGCGCGCGTGGCCTTGTAGGGGTCGAGGCCGCGGTCGTAGGCGGCCTTGTAGCGGTTGTGGTCGGGGGGGGCGCCGTCCATGCTGAACTCGAGGAGCACCCGGTTGCGCCCCGCCCACTCCAGGACCTCGTCGTCGACGAGGACCGCGTTGGTGACCATGTAGAAGCCCATCCGCTTGTCCAGCTCGGCGGCGCGGCGCGCGGCGTAAGCGGAGACCTCGCGGACGACGTCGAAGTTCATCAGGGGCTCGCCCCCGCCGAAGTCGAGGCGCAGGCGCGGGGAGCCGTGGCCGAGGAGGAGGTCCGCGCCCTTGAGCGCGGTCGAGAGCGCCATGATCCCGTCGCCCTTGAGGATGGGGCAGTAGATGCAGCGCAGCTGGCAGCGCCGGGTGACGAACAGCTGCAGGTTCGCCTTCAGGTTGCCGCGCGCGCTCACGAGGCCGCTCCCATCGCGGCGGCCTGGGCGTCCACCGCGCGGCGCAGGCGCGCGGCGCGCGCGGGCTCGGCGCCGGCGGCGGCCAGGCGCTCGGCTCGGAGCAGCCACTCGAACAGGAGCCCCTCGTATTCGCCCTCCCAATCCACGCCCGCGCCCTTGAGCGCCAGGCGCCGGGCCCAGGCGGCGACGTCGGCGTCGGCGGGCTCGTCCCTGACCGTGAGCGGGTAGTCGAACTCGGGGAAGCCGGGGACGCTCAGGACCCCGCGCAGCTCGACGCAGGCGTCGAGCCCCTCGCGCGCGAGCGCGCGGCGGCTCGCGGTGCCGGGGAAGGAGACGAGATGCGCGATCACCGGCTCGAGCAGGGCGAACTCCGGCCCGCACTCGGCGCGCAGCCGCGCGACGCGGCCCAGGCTCTCCAGGACGTCGCCGGGCTCGGTGCGCGCGTTCGTCGCGATGAAGTGGTGGGCCTGGCGCAGGCCCCGGCGGGACAGGGCGCGGACCGCCTCCTCGACGCGCCCGGCGCCGTAGCCCTTGCCCAGGCGCGCGAGCTCGGCGTCGCAGAAGCTCTCGGTGCCGAGGTAGATCTGAGGGTCCCGCGAGCCGTCGCCGCGGCCGAGCTTGGGCGCGAACAGCTCGGGGTCCAGCGCCTCGATCAGCCCCTCGTCCAGGCCCGCGAGCGCGCCGTCCGCGTCGCGGAGGAACAGGGCGCGTATGCTGCCCTGGACGAAGCGCAGGTGGAACGGCGTGCGCCGCATGAGCGCGAGGACGGCGCGCGCGCGCGGCGCGTCCGCCAGGAAATCGTCGTCGTAGAAGCCGATCCCGAACGCCTCGGCCGGAGCCGCGCTCCAGGAGCCGTACAGCTCCTTGAGACGCCGCCCGTAGGCGGCCAGAACCTTGCCCACCTCGGCGGGGGTCTTGCCGTGGAAGCGGCCCTGGTCGGGCGAGGTGCAGAAGCGGCAGGCGGAGCCGCAGCCGCGGGACAGGCAGAAGGCCGGGCCGGACGCGGCGTCGCGGCGCTCGACGAAGGAGAAGTCGAGCGCGGCGCGGTCGAGGTCGGGCACGCGCAAGATGTTCTCGGCGCCCGCCCAGTACGCCGCGCCGCCGTCGAGGGCGAGCGCGCCGTCGAGCGAGAGCAGGGCCCCCTGCGCGGCCTCGTCGAGCGGACCGGCTCCGAGCGCGGCCAGCTCCGGCAGCAGCCCCTCGCCGGCGCCGCGGCCGACGAAGTCGACGCCGGGAAGATGGACCAAGGCCGCCTCGGGGTCGCGGGTCGGCATGAGGGCGCCGACGGCGATCCGGGCCGCGGCGCGCGCGCGCAGGAAGCGCACGAGGGCCGCGGCGTCCTCGAAATAGGCGTCGTACAGGCTCAGCGCGACGAGGGAGACGTCCGGATGCGCGTCGAGGAGCGCGGACAGCTCGGCGCGCTGCGCCGGCTCGCGGCCGAAGCGCGAGACCTTGGCGTCGGACAGCACGACCTCGGCGCCGGAGGCGCGCAGGGCCGAGGCTAGGTAGAAGGTGCCTTGGTTGAGACGCTCCGCGCCCTCCTTGCCCGGCGCCTCCAGCAGGCTGCGGAAGAGGAGTACCTTGGCCGGCGCGGCCTTCTTCACGGCGGGAAAGGCCGGGCCCTTGACGGCCGCCGCCAAGGCGGCCGCGAACGCGGTCCCGGACGCCGTCAGGGGCGCCGTGAACTCGGCGGCGCGCCCGCCTCTCGGCAGGGCGCGCCAGACGCAAGAGACGGCGGCGGACGGATCGACGCGGACGGCGACGCGGGCCGGGGACGCTCCCGCCGCGCGGACCGCCTCGGCGGCGGCCCGGACCAGGCGTATCAGCCCGGCGCGGCGGACGAGCTCACCATTGTCCGTGGCTGCCATGACTGCCGTGCGACCCGTGCGAGCCGTGCGACCCGTGCGAGCCGTGCGACCCGTGCGAGCCGTGGGACGCGCGTGCGACCCGTGCGACCCGTGCGAGCCGTGCGAGCCGTGCGACCCGTGGGAGCCGTGCGACCCGTGCGAGCCGTGGGAGCCGTGCGACCCGTGCGAGCCGTGCGACCCGTGCGACCCGTGCGAGCCGTGGGAGCCGTGGGAGCCGTGGGAGCCGTGCGACCCGTGCGAGCCGTGCGACCCGTGCGAGCCGTGCGACCCGTGCGATGCGTGGCTGGCGTGAGAGCTGTGACTGCCGTGCGAGGAGGCGCCGCCGGAGTTGTGGACCGCGTTGGTGTGGGCGGTCTGCGCGAGGAGGTCCTCGGCGCGCATGATCGCCGCCCCGATGATCCCCAGGACGGCCGCGGCCTTGACCACGTCCTTCTTGAGGATCTTCCCCTCCTCGCTGGTCAGGAAGCGCGAGAGGTCCTTGGCGACGCGGGGCATGATCTCCGCGTCCTTGGCTTGCTTCTTGTCATCCTTGTCTTCCATTGGGGGATCCTCTCAGCCTCGTTGATACAGCGCGGCGGACTTCTCGCTCTCTCCCTTCCTGACCTTGAGCCAGGAGCGGAAGATCTTCTCGTTCCTCTTGTCCCGCAGGCGGTCGAACAGGATGTCGAGCACGCCCATGCTGATCTTGCAGCGGGAGTTCGTCGGCATGCGGCCGGTGATGTCGCCCTGCTCCTTGTAGCACTGCACGGGGCAGACGCCGCAGTACGGCTTGTAGGCGCACTGCGAGCACTCGACCTGGTTGTCGAGGTTGGAGGCCACCGCCAGCGCCCGGACGACGGGATGGCCCGCCGACTCGGCGTAGGTTCCCTCCCCGGCCTTGCCGATGAGGAAGGTGTCGTCGCCCATGCGGTTGAGCATGCGGCCCTCGTCGCAGGTGAAGACGGAGCCGTCGAAGTTGTACGCCATCTGGCCGATGCCCGCCCCGCACGGGGAGCGCAGGTCCAGGTAGTTGGGGTCGTCGTCGGTCAGGATCTTGGCGAGGTACAGCCGGGCGGTCTGCTCGAAGAACGGCCGGCGCAGGGAGCGCTCGCGGTTGAGCTCGAGGACGCGGTCGAGGGCCTTCTCGTAGAAGGCGAGGAACTCCTCGGGGCCGTAGCCGATCTTGTTCCAGGTGGCCACCGCCATGCCGTAGGGGTTCAGAGGCCGGAGGAATACGCCGCGCGCGCCGATCGAGGCGTACTCGTCGACGATCTCGCGGGGCTGGCTCAGCGACAGCCGCGTGACCGTCAGGAGCGCGTCGATGCGGAACATCTTGGCGCGCGTCTTCTTGTCGATCTTGCGGAACCACTTCGTCGCCTCGGCGTGGCTGGCCCCGGAGCTCCAGGGGCGGTTGCGGTCGTGGAGCGCCGCCGGGCCGTCGATGGACGTGCAGAAGTTGACGCCCCGGGCCAGCAGCCACTTCATCTTCTCGTCGTCCATGAGGCTCAGGTTCGTGACGAGGTTCAGCCACAGGCTCTTGCCCGCGGTCTTGTTCTTCTCGGCCGCGTACTCGGCGATGAATCTGACCACCGGCCAGTTCGCCAGGGGCTCGCCGCCCTGGAACTCGATGGTGATGGCGGAGCTGGGGCTCTCGAAGATCCGGTCGACGACCTTGCGCGCCGTCTCCTCGGTCATGTCGGTCGAGGCGTCGGCCATGCCGAGCGCGCTGGCGTGGCAGTACAGGCAGCGGTGGTTGCAGCGCAGGGTCGTGACGATCACGTGGAGGGTCGGGCCCTGCCACAGGAACTTGTTGCGCTTCGCCCAGACGGAGGCGATGGCGTCGAAATCCATCTGGTCGCGGATGAAGCCGTCGGCCTTGAGCTTCTCGTACGCCGGATCGCCGGCCTCGAGCTTCCCGGCGATGAACGCCAGGAACTTGTCGTGATCCAGGAGCTGGTGGCGTCCGAGGTCGTTGGTGACGAGCATCCCCCCGGCCAGCTTCCGGAAGCGGAAGGGGCCCGTCTTGACGGGGTCGAGGGCGGGGATCCCTGCGGCGGCGGGAGCGCTCATTTGCGCTTCGCCTTGGCCGCCTTCGCCTTGGGGACTTTCGGGGCCTCGTCCTTCTTGTCCTTGCCGCCGAACGCCTCCTCCCAAGGCACCGACACCCCGAGGGGATCGGCCGCGCCGTCCCCGCTCTCGATCTCGGCCAGCAGGCGGTCGATCTCCTTCTCCAGGGCGGCGTCGATCTGAGGCGCCGCGGGCGGCGGCGGCGGCGCGGACTCGACGCACTCCGGGCACGGCGCGCCGGCGTCCGCGGCGGCCGGGACGGCCGGGGCGGAGGACGAGGACACCAGCGCGGCGGGCTGGGCCGAGACCAGCGCCTTGGTCACGATGAACTCGCGGATCTTCTGGTTGGAGGCCGAGATGCGCTGACGCAGCACCTGGTGGATGAGCTCGTTGTCGAACTCCCCCTTCAGCTCGACGCGCGCCGACGGCGCGGCGCCCGCCTTGACCGTCATGACGACCTTGAGCCGCTCCGGCTCGGAACGCTCGACGCGCACGTACGCGCGGTCGGTGAAGACGTAGACGGCGTTCTGCACGGCCTCGAGCGGATAGAGGTTCTCGTCCAGTTCGAAGGCGATCTCGGCGTTTTCGCTGGTGGGCATTGTTTCCTCGCGGATGGAGAGTCGGACGGGAGCGGGCTCGTCGTTATGGTAGCGGCTTACCCGCGCACGGGCCATTCTATTTTGTGCCTTGGATGAGAATCACGCGGCCGCCTTGGCGCGCTCGATCCCGATGACCCGGTACACGGTTTTCGGCGACACGCCCAGGCGTTTGGCGATGTTCACGATGCTCACGCCCTGGGTCCGCCAGGAGCGGATGCAGTCGTCGCGGAAGCGGCAGACGGAGCAGCGGAGGTTGCTGCCGGCCTTGGGGATCCACAGACGGCGGCCGCCGAAGGCGGCCTGAAGGGCCGCCAGGCGCCGGCTTCCGAGGAGCTTGAGCAGGCGGGCGGCGTCGCTGTCGACGGGCTGGAGCGAGGATTGGCAGCGGGTCCTGGTCACGCGACCGGGAAACGCAACGGAACGGCCACGCCCTCTTATCGCGCGGAGGGAGCGTCCTCCGCCGGAACGGCCTTCTTCGGCTTCGGCGCGGGCTTCGGGATCGGCCGGCCTTCCTGCAGCGCCTTCAGCATCTCGGTGACCTCCGGCGACTGGGCCTGCATCGGTTCGCCCTTTTTGAACTGAGGCTTGGGCTGGCTCCGGACCTTGAGCTCGGCCGCGAGCGCCTTCCGGGCCTCCGCCTCGGCCCTGGCCTTGACGGCCTCGGCGTTCTTGGCGTGCTTCGCGGACTCGGCCGCCGCCAGCTTCGCCGCCTTTTCCTCGCTCTCGGCCTTGGCGCGGGCGAGATCGGTCGCGGCCCGGCTCGCGGCGGAATCCGCTTCGGCCTTGAGGCTCGCGATGGCCGCCTCCGCCTTCGCCCGACGAGCGGCCTCGGCCGCGGCCTGAGCCGCGGCCTCCTTCGCGGCCTTCGCCTTGGCCTCGGCCTCGGCCTGGCTCCGCAGCTCCTGCCCGCGGGCGAGGCCCTTGGCCTCCGCGGCGACGCGGGCGCACAGCGAGCGCGTGAAGCGCGCCTTCAGGCCGTCGCACGCCTTCGGCGACCTCGCCGCGAGCGCCTGGCACGAGGGCGACGCGGCGCACTGGGCGGGGCTGCGCGCGCCGGCCGCCAGGGACGCGCGCCCGCGGCAGAGATGGCGTGCGTCGGCGTCGCTGATCCTGCCGCAGTCCGCGGGGACGCCGGCCCACCGGATCATGTGGTCCTCGCAGCGCTCCCCCGCCTCGAGCAGCCGCTCTCGCGCGAGCGCGGCGCAGGAGGACGCGGCGTTTCCGGAGCGGACCGCCGCGATCACGGCGGCGCAGCCCCGGTCGACGGCGGGCCCCGACTTGCCGTCGAGCTTGAACAGGTCGCGGCAGGCGCCGAGGGCGTCGCCGTTGCGCAGGGTCTGGAAGATGAACCGGTCGTCCAGCGCGGTGTCGCGGCAGCCCGCGACGCTCTGCGCTCCCCACCCTCGGATGCCGCCGAGCGCCGCGCATCCGCCGGGCGCCCCCTGCAGGTCCCGGCACGCGGCGTAGTCCAGGAGATCGCGGATCTCGGCGCTGGAGCAGGTCGCCAGGTCCGAGCGGAGGGCGGCGTCGGCCAGGAGCTCGTCGACGCCGAAATCCGCCTTGGAGCAGCGGGCGAACAGCCTCTGGCTCGCCTCGGCGGCGGCGGCGGGAGCGGTCTCAGGCGCGGCGGCGTACGCGGGCCCGGCGAACAGAGACGCGAGGAGGATTCGGGATATCATGGCCTAGTTTAATCCCGGCGCGGGCGCCGCGTCTATGATGGACGTCATGCGACGGGCGCCAGTTCGGAGGAGCCGAACAGGGCGAGGTAGAGCGCCCAGGTGCGCGGGCAGGCGTCGCGGACCGCGCAGCCGCGGCACGCCGGCGCCTCCGGGCGGGAGCCGGCGCGCCGCGGATCGAGAGACTCCTCGAGGCGGCGGAGATCGTCGACGCGGAACCGCGCCCAGCCCCCGCCGGAGTCCGGTCCCGTCCGCTGGTCCGCGTCGAGATGGCAGAAGGGGACGCCTTCGGTGGAGGCGGCGACGCCCGCCGCGGCCGCGGCGCGCAGCGCCGCGCGGATCCCCGGCGAGGCGTCGCCCAGGCGGGCCAGCGCCTCGGCCCGGAGGCCGGCTGCGGCCTCCACCGGCCGCGGGAAGCAGAACTGGACGCGGCGCGCTCCGAGCCGCGCGGCCAGCTCCGCGACCGGGACCAGCCGCGACAGGTTCCTCCGGACCGCCGGGACGACGAGCACGACCTCGCGTTCCGCCGTCACGGCCGCGCGCGCGCCGGCGAGCGTCTCGCGCAGCGACCCGGGGCGGCCGGTCAGCGCGTCGTGCGTCGCCTCGTCCGCCGCGAACACGGTGATCTCGAAGGCGTCGATCAGCCCCATGAGGCTCGCCCGGGTCCCGGCGCGCGACAGGCTCCGCCCGCTGGTCTGGAGCTGGATGAAGCGGTAGCCTATCGCGCGGGCGCGGCGCAGGAGCTCCGGCAGGTCCGGCCGGAGGGTCGCCTCCCCCCTCATGATCACGAGCTCGGAGCACCCGGCCTCGCGCCCCCGGGAGAGGGCGCGCGCGGCGTCCTCGAAGGAGCGGTCGGGAAGATGGGCGATGTCCGCGATGGGCGCGTGGGCGGGGTCGCCGTCGTCCCGCGCGGTCAGACGCAGCATCAGGCGCCGGCCGCCCGGCCGGGCCGCGAGGGCCGCGTCCCCCTCGTCCCGGCGCGCGGCCGCGCGGCGGGCGACGAAAGGCCCCAGGACCAGGACGCCGGCCTCGGGCATGCCGAGGAAGGCGTCCACGGCGTCCGCGGGCGAGCAGACGATCGGCTCTCCCCGGCGGTTGAAGGAGGTGTTGAGCACCATGGGCACTCCGGTCAGCGCGTCGAACTCCGCGATGAGCTCGCGGTAGAGCGGGCTCGACGCGGCGTGGACCGACTGCGGGCGGCTCGTCCCGTCGACGTGCGCCACGGCCGGCACGAGCGCCGCCTTGCCGCGCCGCAGCCGCCGGGCGAAGAGCATGAAGCGCGAGTCGAAGCCGTCCTCGAACCACTCGGCCTCGCGGCCGGCGAGGAGGGAAGGCCCGAAGGGCCTCCAGGGCTCGCGGTCCTTGATCCGGTTGACGCGCGCGTGCATGTCCGCGCGCCGGGGATCGGCGAGGATGCTGCGCGAGCCGAGCGCGCGCGGCCCGAACTCCGCGCGCCCCTGGAACCAGCACACGACCTCGCCCTCCGCCAGCAGCGCCGCGGCGTCGCGGGCGACGGAGGCGGAGCGCTCGTAGGCGAGGCCGGCGCGCTCGAGGGCCGCGCGGAGCTCGTCCTCCGCGAAGGCCGGGCCGAGGGCGGCGCCCGCGAGCTCCCGCGCCGGCGGCGCCCCGAGCAGGGCCGCCGCCTCGAGCGCCGCGCCGAGCGCCGTGCCCGCGTCGTTGGCCGCGGGCTGGACGAACAGCGCGCGCGGCCGGAACGTCCGGCGGATCAGCTCGTTCAAGCGGCAGTTGAGGGCCACGCCTCCGGCGAGGCATAGCGACGCTCCGCGCGGCACGCCGGCGTCCTTGAGCACGCCCAGCACGGTCTTCTCGAGCGCGGCCTGCAGCGACGCCGCCAGGCCCTTGTGGGCTTTCCTCAGCGGCGCGCCCGGCGCGCGGGCCAGCGCCTTGAAGCGCTCGGCGAGCCCGCGCTCGTGGATGGAGTAGACGCCGCGCGCCCGACGAGAGAGGAACCGCGACAAGCCGCGACGCGGCCGGCCGAAGGACGCCAGGGCCATGACGCTGCCCTGACCGTGCGCGCCGAAGCCGAGGAGGCGGGTCACGGTCTCGTACACGCCGCCGATGGAGCGGTCGGTGAGGCTGAGGATTTCCGAGACGCGGCGCAGGCGCCCGCGCGCGCCGCGGAACACCGCTGCGGTCTCGCGGTCGCCGCGCCCGTCGACGGTCAGCACCCAGGAGTCCTTCTGTCCCGAGACGCGCCACGCGGACGCCGCGTGGCTGAGATGATGGGGCACGAAGACGAGCCGCCCCGCGCGCAGGACCGGGATCGGAGCGCCGTCCTCGTGCGCGCGGTAGGCGCGGCGGTAGCGCGCGGGGATGCCGTTGACCGCGATGGCGTCCATGTCGTCGAGCGTGAGGCCGCGCTCGGAGAGCAGCGCCCCGGCCGCGCGGCGGCACAGGACCTCCTCGAGGCACAGCGTGGGGTCGGCGGCGAGGCTCGCGCCGGCGCGCCCGTGATGGCGCACGCGCGAGAGGCGCTCCTCCTCCACCGCGCCCGCGACCGCTCCGTCCTCGAGCAGGGCCG
Source organism: Elusimicrobiota bacterium (assembly GCA_016182905.1). NCBI lineage: Bacteria > Pseudomonadati > Elusimicrobiota > Elusimicrobiota bacterium. The sequence continues at coordinate 242,555 of JACPFR010000005.1, read as the reverse complement.
CCGCGTGCTCCTGCATGGTGGTCACGGCCAGGCCCAGGATCCATCTCGGCTCCCCCTTCGGCCCGGGCTTCGGCAGGAGATACGAGGGCGGGAAGAGCGCGGGCAGGGCCGGCCCCGGCGCGCCGCGCAGGCGGGACAGCCAGCCCGGACGGTCCGCGAGGGCCGCGCCGGTCGTCGCGCTCGAGGGCCCGTACGCCGGACGCAGCGCGTCGACGGGGCAGGCCTCGACGCAGTCGAAGCAGCGCAGGCAGCTCTCGACGCCGCCCGGCGCGAACGTCCCCTTCCCCGTCAGGCTGCGCGCCGGGCACACCTCGGCGCACAGGCCGCAGGCGTCGCAGCGCGCCGCGTCGACGACGACGGGGACCGCCGCGGGAGCCGCCGCGATCGTCGGCCGCCGCGCGACGCCCCACTCGAGGCCGTCGAGGAGCACGTCCGCCTCGGGGAGCGGAGCCTCCCGGGCGCCGTCCAGCGCGGCCTTCAGCCAGGCCAGAGCCCGCGGCTCGCTCGACGCGGCGGCGATGCGCGCGGGGCGCACCCCGCGCGCGCCGCCCGGACGCGGCCAGGTGATCAAGGCCGCGCCGGCTCCGGCGCGGGCCAAGACGTCCGCCTCCACGCGCGCGGCGTCGGCCGCCTCGTCGAGGATCTCGCCGAGCGCGACGGTCCAGAGCGCCCGCCGGCGCCGGTCCTCGAACGCGCCGCCCGCCTTCAGGCCCGGCGCCCTCTCGAGCCGGCACGGCAGCAGCGGCGACAGCTCGCCGCGCAGCCAGGTCAGCGCGCGCGAGGCGGCGTCGCCGTCGAGGTCGTCGTCCGTCCGCAGCAGCGCGCCGCCGTCCTCGAGGACGAGGATGAAGCGGCGCAGGCCCCGCGCGGCGAGGCCCGCGACGAGCTCGCGCGGCTCGAGCCGGGTGCCGAAGTGGTCCGTCACCGGCCGAGGAATCCGCATCATCGCGCCGCGTATTGTATACAATGCGCCGAGAAACACAACCGACGATGGCGAACCTCGGCTACATCCAGGTCGTGCGGCGCTGCAACCAGCGCTGCCGCTTCTGCTCGAACCCGGTCAACGAGCGCGCGCTCACGCTCGCCGCGGGCAAGAGGCTCATCGACGGCTACCGCCGCAAGGGCTACGACGGCGTCATCCTCACCGGCGGCGAGCCCACGCTGTACAAGGGCCTCCGGGAGCTGATCGCCTACGCCGCGCGCAAGGGCATGCCCTGCCGCCTGATCACCAACGGCCAGCTCACCTCGGACCCGGCCTTCCTCGACGGCCTCATCGACGCGGGGCTTTCGCATCTGCACGTCAGCGTGCACAGCCACCGCAAGGAGGTGCAGGCCGATCTGACGGGCAACCCCGAGTCCCTGGCGAACATCGTGCGCACTTTGGCGCGCCTGAGCCGGCGCGCGGTGAGCGTCGACGTCAATCAGACCGTCTGCGCCCAGAACGCGGACCACATCCACGAGACCGCGCGGTGGCTCTGCGCGCGCTTCCCGTATCTCAAGCACTTCTCGTGGACCTACCTGGACCCGCTGGTCGAGCGCGTGGCCTCGGACCGGGGGACCGTGCCCGCCTTGCGGAGCACCAAGCGCTCGCTGCTCCTGGCCATGCGCTTCCTCGAACGGACCGGACGCACCTTCCGCCTGGAGAAGGTCCCCCTCTGCTACATGGGCGAGTTCGGGCACTGCTCCACCGAGACCCGCGCCATCGTGAAGGGCGAACAGCGCGCCGTGGATTTCCTCGATTCCCGCGTGCACTACCGCGAGCGGGCCTGGCGCTACGGCAAGGGCGCCGCGTGCCGGAAGTGCTCGCTGACCTCGATCTGCGCCGGGCTGTGGGACATGGGCGGAGCCTACGATCCGGCCGAGCTCGTCGCCCAAGCGAGCGACCCGAGGAAGATCATCCGGCGCGTCCTCGCGCGTTAGCGCGGGCAGCACCAGATGCGCGTGGAGGAGTCGTTCTTCTTGAGCGTCATCCAGTCCTCGGAGCCCGTCGTCGGGTTGAGGGCGCGCACCTGCGTGGTGGTCTGGCCGGGGCCCGCCTCGGCGATGACCGCGCCGCCGCGGTTCTGGTACGACCAGCCCTCGATGTAGAAGCCCGGGGTGAAGGTCGCGTACTGCGTGCCGCTGCAGACCACGCCCTGCGTCACGTCGGCCACGCCGCAGCCGACCGAGCTGATCTTCACGTAGCCGGCCGAGACGTCGACGTTCCCCACGACCGACAGCTTCTGGGTCGGAGTCGTCGTGCCGATACCGACGCGGGTGCCGGCGCCGTCGCGCGCGAGGTAGGTGTCTCCGGTGGTGATCATCTGGGTGTACACGCCGGAAGGGGCGGGATAATAGGTGCTGAGGGTCACGCTCTCGGAGTTGAGGTCGCCGACCGCGCACAGCAGCAGCATCGCCGCGAGCGGCACGCGCCAGGTGCGCGGTCCGTAGACGAAGCTCACGTCGAGATTCAAGCGGATGGTGCGTTTTTCCACGGGTCCTCCCTGCCTCCTGAGTGTAGCCCCCGGGCCGCCGGCCGCCTATGACCGATATCATAGTCTCGAAGCCTCGTCGGCGCTAGTGTTGCATGTGAAGCCCTGGCGTTCTTAGGAGAGACATGCGCATGATGCGGGCGTACGGCTGGGTGTTCCTGGGGACCGGAGTCGTCTTCGTCGCCGCCCCGGCCGGACTGAGCCGCCTGCTGGGGCTGCCGAACGGGGGCCCCGGGCTGTGGCTGGGGCTCGCCGGCTCCTTGATGGCCGTCATCTCCCTGCTCTCTTTCCAGATCGCGGCGGACCCCTTCCTCGACTCCCGGTGGGACCTCCTCCTCCTCTCCAAGGCCGTCTCCTCCGTCCTGTTCGCGGCCTTCGCCGCCGCGGACCGCGACGCCGCCTTCCTCGTCGGGACCGCGGTGGATTCCGCCATCTTCGTCCACCTCGCCTTCCTCCGCGCCGGACTGGTCCGGCCCTACCATCCCCGCGCCGCGGGCGGCGCGCGTCTCAGCCAGGAAGCGTGGTTCGTGATGGCGACCGACCCCTCCGCGCGCCGCGGCTTCTGGGCGCGCTACGCCGTCTCGCGCGGGGGCGCGCAGTGCCGCGCCGTCCTGTTCGACAAGACGGCCGGGCGCGTCGCGCTCGAGACCTGGGAGCGCCCCGCCGCCGAGGTCGAGTCGGGCCCCGCGACGGCGTACCGCCTGGGGAGCTTCTCCCTCGCGCGCGGCCGCGCGGCCGGCCCCTCCTGGGACCTGTCCTGGCCCGAGGCCGAGGCCGGGACCATGGCTTTCGCGCCGCCCTTCCTCGCCGGCGCGGGCCTCGTGCGCGCAGGCTACGAATCGGCCGAGGGCCTGGTGCGCGCCTCCGGCGAGGCGCGCGTCGGCGGCCTGAGCGCCCGCTTCGAGCGCGCGCCTGCCGGCGTCGGCCACCTGTGGAGCCCGGGCGGGGCGCGGAGCTGGCGCTGGGCGCGGGCCGTGTTCGCGCGGCCCGACGGCGACGCCGTCTTCGAGCTGCTCACCGCCGACGCGCCGCTGCTCGGGCCGCTGAGCGTCCCGCTCACGGCGGCGCGCCTCGTCCATCAGGGCCGGGACCTCGCCTCCGCCGGCCTCCTCGCCTCGCTGTCCGCGCGCTCCGAGCTCCGCGGCGGAGCCTGGTCCTTCCGCGTCCGCTTCGGCGGCGTCGTCGTCGAGGGCGAATGCCGCCTCGACGAGAGCCTGCGCGCGGAGTTCCCCTACGACTCGCCCTCCGGCCCCGGCGTCTGCCGCACATCGATGACCGGCGCCATGCGCCTGACCGTCCGCGAAGGCGGCTTCCTGCTCGCCGAGCTCGACAGCCCCGAAGGAGCGATCGTCGAGCTCGCGGCGCCGGCCTCATGATCAGCCTCGCCTGCCTCCTCCCCCTCGCCCGCGGCTGCGCGCGTCACGCCGGCCTCGACGACCGCCGCGAGGTCCTGGCCGCGCGCCTGCGCTCGCGCCTGAGCCTGGCGCCGCGGTGGGCCCGCGCCTACTTCGGCGCCGGCGCGCTGTTCGTACGCTTCGCGGCGCCTTTCCTTTATCTCGGCCGCGCGCGGAGCTTCGCGGGCCTGACGGACGCGGAGCGCGAGCGGCTCCTCGGCCTGCTCCAGCGCGACGGACGCCCCGCCGCCCGGGCCGCCTTCCTGGGCGTCAAGACCATGCTGGCCGTCACGGTGTACCGTCCGAGAGGGACCGATGGCCGCTGAGCGCTGGGATTTCGTCGTCGCGGGCAGCGGCGCCGGCGGCGCCGCCGCCGCGTCGCGCCTCGTGTCGGGCGGCGCGCGCGTCCTGCTCGTGGAGGAAGGCCCCGTCGCGCGCCCGGCCGCGGACGCCTTCGAGGCCGTGCAGCGCTACTACGCCGACGGCGGCCTGCGCGCCGCTCTCGGGGACGGCCTGCTCCCGATCCCCACCGGGAGGACCGTCGGCGGGACGACGACGATCAACTCCGGCACCTGCCTGCGCCCGCCCGCGGACATCCTGTCGGGTTGGGAGCGCGCCTCCGGCGGCGCCTTCTCGGCGTCCGGCTTCGGCCGCCTCGTCGAGGACGCCTGGCGCGCCCTCAAGGCGAAGACCGCGCCGCCGGAGACGATGACGGCCGCGTCGAGGATCTTCCTGCGCGGGCTCGAACGGCTGGGCATACCCGGCGGGCACAACCTCGACCGCGCCGAGGACGGCTGCGTCGGCAGCGGGATGTGCTGCTTCGTCTGCCCGAAGGACGCGAAGGTGACTTCGTATAAAGCGTATTTGGCGGGGATCCAAGGAAAGACCGGCTTCGAATTGAGAAGCGGCACGACTCTCGTCGACATCGACGCGGGAACCGGCGGCGTGCGCGTGGGCCTCCGGTCCGCCGACGGGAAAAAGGGACGGGTTCAGGCGAGAGGCCTCGTGCTCGCCTGCGGCACGCTGGCCACGCCCTACTTCGTGCGCAAGTTCCGGCTCGGTCCGGCTTGGCGCGGGGCGGGCGCCGGGCTCTCCGTCCATCCCGCCGCCAAGGTGTTCGGGCTGTTCGACGAGAAGGTCGAGGGCTGGAAGGGCGTGCCGCAGGGTGCCGGCGTGGTCGACCCGTATGATCCCGCCATCCGCTACGAGGGCGTCTACGTCCCCCCGGAGATGTCGGCGATGACCGTGCCGCTCGAAGGGCGCGCGCTGAGCCGCTGGATGAGCGCCTACGCGCGCGCCGCGACCTTCGGCTTCATGATCCGCGACGAGAGCCGCGGCCGCGTGGACCATCCGCTCGGGCCCGCCCATCCCGTCGCGCGCTACCGGATGGGGCCGCGAGACTACGCCCGCATGGTCCGCGGCGCGCGCTTCACCGCGCGCGCGCTGCTCGCCGCGGGCGCCGAGCGCGTGCTCCTGCCGTTCAACATCGAGCTCAACGAGGCCGCCGACGAGCGCGCGCTCGCGGCCCTCCCGCTCGAGTCGGCCGGCCCCGCCGCCCTGCAGATGATGGCCTTCCACCCGCTCGGCACCTGCGGCGCCGGCCGCGTCGCCGGCTGGGACCAGAGCGCGGGCCCGGGCGTGACGATCGCCGACGGCTCGGTGGTGCCGGAGAGCCTGGGAGTCAACCCGCAGGTGACGATCGCGGCCTTCGGCCTGCGCGCGGCGGAGCTCATGCTGGGGGCCCGCGCGTGAGGCCCGACGACATGCGCCCGGCGACCTGGCGCGAGTATCTCGTCGGCGGCTCGGCGCTGGCCGCGGCGCTGGTGATCAACCAGTTCGCGGGACGCCTGGCCGACGCGAACGGGGAGAACGCCCACACCTCGCCCGACCTCCTGCTCGCCCGGCTGCCGCACTGGGACACCTCGGTCCTCTTCATCTACGGCTTCACCTTCCTCCTCCTCTGGCTCGTCTACGCCTCCCTCCGCTACGAGCGCCGCCGCATCCCGCGCATCCTCTGGGCCTACGCCGTCCTCGTCGTCGTGCGCTCCTTCTTCATCATCCTCACGCCGATGCGCACGCCGCCCGACCACGCGGTCGTGGCCGGCGACCCGCTGTTCGCCGTCTTCGGCCGCTTCCTGACCTTCGAGCACGACCTGTTCTTCTCGTCCCACACCGCCACGCCCTTCCTCGCCTTCCTCCTCTTCCGCGCTCCCTGGGTGAGCCTGAGCTTCCTGGCCGTCTCGATCCTGATGGCCGCGACGGTCCTCATCGGCCGCTTCCATTATTCCATAGACGTGTTCGCCGCCTTCTTCATCACCTACGCCGTGCACACGCTCGAGGCCAAGAACATCCAATACCTCTACGAGAAGCTGACCGGCATCCGGCGCGACTGACATGACCGTCCACGACCTGGCGATCATCGGCGGCGGCATCGCGGGGCTCGGCATCTTCGAGTGCGCCGCGCGCGCGGGCCTGAAGGCCGTGCTGGTCGACCGCGGGGCGCCGGGCCGGGAGACCACGGCCGTCACCAGCGGCCTCCTGCACGGCGGCCTGCGCTATCTCCCCTACGACGTCGGGACCTCCTGGCTCATGTGCCGCGAGATCGAGCGCCTGCGGGCCGAGCGCCCCGAGCTGCTGACCCGCCAGGAGTTCGTGTGGCCCGTGTACCGCGGCGACGGCCTGGGCCTGCGTCTCGTCGAGGCCCTTCACGACGAGTACGACCTGTTCGCGCGGCTGCGCGGCGCGCGCCGCCACGAGCGCCTCTCCCCCGCCGGGGCCGCCGCGCGCCTGCCCGGCCTGCGCGCGGACTCCCTGCTCGGCGCGGTGTCCTTCGACGAGTGGCGCGTCGACGTTCCCGGCCTCGTCGCCGCGCTCGCCCGCTCCGCGGTCGCGGCCGGAGGGGAGCTTCAGGAAGGCCGGCGCGTCGTCGGCCTGACCGTCCGCGGCGGCCGCGTCGCCTCGGCCGCGATCGACGGCGGACGCGGGGAGATCGCGGCCCGGGTCTTCGTCAACGCCGCGGGCCCCTGGGCCGAGGAGGTGGCGCGCCTGGCCGGCGCGTCGACGGTGAGGCTGCGCCTGCGCAAGGGCGTCCACCTCGTCATCCCCGGCGACCCTCCGCCGCGCGGCCTCATCTTCCCGGGACCGGGCGGCCGCCGCGTCGGCGCCTACCCCCGCCCGGGCGAGACCTGGGTCGGCCCCACCGACGTGCCTCACGACGGCCCGCCCGACGAGGCCCGCGTCCGCGCGCCGGAGCAGGAGGACCTGAGGCGCGCGCTCGCCCTCGTCCTGCCCGGGCTGGCCGCGCGTCCCTGCCGCGCGGTGATGGGCCTGCGTCCCATCCCCCATCGCTCCGGCGCCGCCTTCCTCCTCTCGCGCGAGCACCGGATCTTCGATCACGCCGGCGAGGGCCTCTCCAACCTCGTCACCGTCGCCGGAGGCAAGCTCACCACCTACCGGCCCATGGGCGAGGACGTCCTCGCCGCCGTCCTCGAGAAGCTGGGACGTCCGCCCGCGGCGCCCGCGCCCGTCGAGGCGGAGCGCGGCATGCCGTGGCCCCTGATCCGCGCGGGCGGCCTGGCGGCGTCGGCGGCGCTGCTGTCCGGCTTCGTCCTGCGCCGCGCGTTCACGGGGCGAAGATGAGCGCCGGCCTCCCCCTCGACGAGCTGTACGACGACCTCGGCGCCGGCGGGATCGCGACGGGCGCGGGCCTGCGCGCCTACGCCCGCGACTCCTGGCCGCAGGCCCTGGGCTGGGACGAGGCCCAGGTCTCGGGCCACGCCCCCTCCGCGGCCCTGCGTCCCGCGACCGAGGCGGCCGCCGCCGCGGCGCTCGCCTGGGCCGCCCGTCACGGCGTGACCATGGTGCCGCGCGGCGCGGGCTCCGGCGTGCTGGGTGCGGCGGTGCCGGCCCGCCCGGGCGCGGTCGTGCTCGACTCCGCTCGCCTCAAGGACTTCGAGCTGCGCCTCGACGCGGCGGAGCCCGTCGTGCGCGCGGGCGCCGGCTGGCTCGGCGGAGAGCTCGAGCGGCGGCTCCAGTTCCTCGGCTGGTCGCTGATGAATTTCCCGCAGTCGATGGAGGACTCCACCGTCGGCGGCTGGATCGCGACCGACGCCTTCGGCCAGCTCTCCACCCGCTACGGCGGCGTGCGCGCCCAGGTCCGCGGCGTGCGCGTCGCCGAGCTCGACGGGTCGGTGCGGCCCGAGAGCGCCGCCGCCCACCTCGGGGCCGAAGGGACCTTGGGCGCGATCGTCGAAGCGACCTTGCGCGTGCGCCCGAGGCCCGCCTCACGCCGCCATTTCGCCTACGAGTTCCCCGGGCCCGAGGACGCGCTCGAGTGGGCGCAGGAGGCCATGACCAAGAACGGCCCGCCCTCGGTGCTCCGCCTGTACGGCCCGGTCGACGCCTTCTTCAACGGCCTCAAGCGCTCCGGCGCGGGCTCCTCCGGGGCCATGCGCTCCCGCGTCGAGGCCCTCCTGCTCAAGCGCACCGACTGGCTCAACGCCCTGGCGCCGCTGCTCGGGCGCAGTTGGGTCGCGATCGCCGTCTACGAGGACGAGGAGCCGTATCGCGGCGCCGCCCCGCCCCCCGCCCGCGGGGCCCTCGACCTGGGCGAGGGCCCCTCCCGTCGCTGGTGGGACAGGCGCTACCACCTGAGCAAGGAGCGCCTGGAGCGCACCTTCGCCGCGGGCGGCTTCGTCGACACCGCCGATTTCTGGGCGCCGCTGGCCCTGCTGCCGCGCGTGGACGCGGCGGTGCGCGCGGCCATCCGCCCTCACGCGCTGAGCTTCTCCCACGTCTCGCATTTCGACGGGACGGGCGCCTGCCTGTACGTGACCTTCGCCGGCTCGGGCGGCGGACGTCACGCGGCCGCCTGGAACGACGCGTTGACGGCCGGCGCGGACGCCGGCGCCCGCGTCAACCATCACCACGGCATCGGCCTGGGCAAGCTCGACTGGATCAAGAACGTCTGGGGCCCGGCGCGGCTCGAGGCCTGGCGCGTGCACAAGTTCTCGCGCGATCCCTACGGCCTGCTCAACCCGGGGAAGATATGCCCATAGGAAGAACCAAGATGTACGCCCATCGCGGCGCCATGCTCACCTCGCCGGAGAACACGCTCGAGGCGCTGAGGCGCGCGAGGCTCGAGGGCGCGGACGGAATCGAGCTCGACGTCCAGCTCAGCGCCGACGGCGAGCCGTTCATCTTCCACGACGACCGCGCTTCGCGCGTGTGCGGCAAGGACGTCCTCGTCGCGAGGCTCAAGTGGCGCGAGCTCAAGGACCTCAAGGTGTTCGGCCGGTACGCCATCCCGCACCTCGACGACGCGCTCGAGGACATGCAGAGCTGGCCCGGGGCCGAGCTGTTCCTCGACCTGCACCAGCCGAGCGTGCCCTTGGCCGAGGAGACCGCCCGGCGCGCGGCGTCCTCGCCGGTGCGCGAGCGGACCTTCCTCCTCGACTTCTACAAGAGCCGCCATCTCCTGATCGCGGCCAAGAAGGCGGCCCCGTCGGTGCGCATCGCCGTGATGCCCGGCCCGCCCTGGGACGTCGAGGCCTCCTGCGACCTGGGCGCCGAGGCGATCTCGCTCGGCTGGGACGGCAAGCTCACGCGCGTCCTCTACCGCGCCGCCTGCGCGGTGTACGACCTGCCGGCCCAGGTCGCCGCCGCCAAGCGGCGAGGCGTCTGCGTGAGCGGCGGCGTCGCCAACGAGCCCGACGCGGTGCGCTTCTTCCTCGGCCAGGGCATGGACGGCATCTGGACCGACGACCTGCTCATGACGCGGAGGACGCTCGAAAAAACGGCGGCCTGAACCGCCGTCGTTCCCTTGCCTCCCCTGTTCGGTCCTCATTTCCCCCTCAGGGGTTTTGAGCACATACGTGCTCAAAACCCTCGTCGAGAGAATGGAATCCGACAGAGGCCGATAGCGCCGCCGAAAGGCCGCTCGCGGGCGCCTAGCCGGAATGTTGCAAGGGCACTGGCACCATGGCTACCCCCTCCACCCGCCTCTTGCCCGAGCCGTACCGCATCAAGATGATCGAGCCCATCCGCCGGCTGTCCGAGGCGGAGCGGCACGAGCGCCTGGCGGAGGCCGGCTACAACACCTTCCTCCTGCGCAGCGCCGACGTGTACATCGACCTGCTCACCGACTCGGGCACCAACGCGATGAGCGCGGCGCAGTGGGGCGCCATGATGGTCGGCGACGAGGCCTACGCCGGCAGCGAGAGCTTCGAGCGCCTGCAGGCCGCGATCAAGGACGTGTACGGCTTCCCTTATCTAGTGCCCACCCACCAGGGCCGCGGCGCGGAGAACCTGCTGTCCAAGGCGTGGATCGAGCCCGGCCAGGCCGTCGCCGGCAACATGTACTTCACCACGACCCGCGCCCACATCGAGCTCAACGGCGGCGTGTTCCACGACGTCATCGTCGACGAGGCGCACGACCCGGACGCCGAGCTCCCGTTCAAGGGCAACGTGGACCTCGAGAAGCTCGAGGCGCTGATCAAGAAGACCGGCCGCGCGGGCATGGCCTACGTCTGCGTCGGCGCCCCGGTCAACCTGGCCGGCGGCCAGCCCGTCAGCCTCGACAACCTGCGCAAGGTCTCCGCGCTGTGCAAGGCGAACGGAGTCCGCCTGGTCCTCGACGGCGCCCGGCTCGTGGAGAACTCGTACATGATCTCCCAGCGCGAGCCGGCCCAGAAGGGGCGACCCGTCGCCGAGATCCTCAAGGACATGTGCGCCGTCGTCGACGCCGTCGCGGTCAGCGCCAAGAAGGACGCCTACGTGAACATCGGCGGCTTCCTGGCCACGCGCGACAAGGGGCTCTACGACGAGGCGAGCAACCTGTGCGTGCTGTACGAGGGCCTGCACACCTACGGCGGCATGGCCGGACGCGACCTCGAGGCGCTGGCGGTCGGCGTGCGCGAGATGGTGCAGGACGACTGGATCGCCCATCGCGTGGCGCAGGTCGAGTATCTCGGCAAGCGCCTCGCCGAGGGCGGCGTGCCGATCGTGCGCCCCATCGGGGGCCACGCGGTGTTCGTCGACGCGAAGGCCTTCCTGCCGCACCTGACGCAGGACGACCTCCCCGCCCAGGCGCTGGCCGCCTGGATCTACCAGGCCACCGGCGTGCGCGCGATGGAGCGCGGCATGGTCTCCGCGGGACGCGACGAGAAGGGCCGCAACCACCGGCCGTCGCTGGAGCTGGTGCGCCTGACTTTGCCGAGGCGCGCGTACACGCAGACCCACCTCGACTTCGTCGCCGACGGCATCGCCCGCCTCCACGAGAAGCGCGCGGCCTTGCCGGGGCTCAAGTTCTCCTACGAGCCGCCGCGCCTGCGCTTCTTCCAGTCGCGCTTCGACGTCGCGCCCGCGAAGGTGAACGCCTGAGCCTGAAGGACGAGGACGACCTGTCCTGGTACGCGCGCAAGGCGGCGCGGGCCACGACGCCGCTTCCCGGCGCCGAGCCCGACCCCAAGCGCGTCGTCGAGCTGCGCGGGCGCCTCGAGCGGCTGAAGGCGGCGGGCGTCAAGGGCGACTTCGAGAGCCTGACGCTCTACACGCGGCGCCTGCCCCCCGGCTGCGCGTCCTGCCTGGAGGGCATGGGCAGCAACCTGTACGTGACCGGGCTGTGCACGCGGGACTGCTTCTTCTGCTTCAATCAAAAGCCGCGCAAGGACGAGACCGTCGTCCACGGCATACCGATCGACGACCCCGCGGAGGCGGCCGAGATCATCGCTCGCTACGGCCTGCGCTCGGTCGGCCTCTCGGGCGGAGAGCCGCTGCTGCGCCCCGAGCGCGTGCTGGCTTTGCTCGGCGTGCTCAAGGCGATGCCCGATCCTCCCCGCGTGGACCTGTACACCAACGGCGATCTGGCCACCGACGAGCTCCTCGGGCGCTTGAAGTCCGCCGGCCTCGACGCGATCCGCTTCGACCTGGCCGCCCGGGACTACGACGCCGCGCCGGTCCGCCGCGCGCGGAGATACTTCGATGAGACGGCCGTCGAGATCCCCGTGGTCCCGGAGGACAGGGAGAGGCTCGAGAAGATGGTGCTCGAGCTCGACGAGCTCGGCGTCCCCTTCCTGAACATCCACGAGCTGTTCCTGTGCGCCGAGAACCGCGACCGCGTCGTCGCCGACGGCCAGGTGGCGCTCAAATCGGACGCCGCCCACCTGCTCTGGCGCCCGACGGCGGAGAGCGGCCTCACCGCGCTCGACCTGATGCTGTTCGCGCTGGAGAGGACGAAGACCCTCTCGGTGTATTACTGCTCGTGCGGCACCCAGGAAGCCATCGCCGCGCGCGGCCTCGAGCGCCGGCGCGCGGCCCGCGCCTCCGCGGCATAGGCCGTTTGCGGCGATATCGCCATATCATTGTCGTAACATTGTGGTCGTAGTGGTGCACCGTTTCGTTCATGAGCGCCGACTTTCTGGACTCCCTGCGGCCTCTGTTCGACTGCCTCACGGACGGCTTCTGCATCGCCGACGCTGAGGGGGATCTCCTCTACGCCAACGCCGCCGCCGGCCGCCTGCTCGGCCCGGCCGCGCGGGCCGCCGGCGAAACCTCGATCTGCGCCTTGCTGTGCGCGGGGCTCGAGGGGCGTCACGACGCGGAGGCGGCCTGCCCGCTCAAGGTCCCCCGCGGCGACCAGGACGCCGTGACCTTCGCGGGGAAATACCTCCCGACGGACCGCGACCTGCGCGTGCGCTGCCTGCGCGTGCGCCTGCCCAGCCTCGAGCGCCATTTCGTCATCATCGAGGACGTCACCGCGCTGGCCGAGCGGGGGCGCAAGCAGGAGGAGTGGCGGCAGATGCTCGCGCACGATTTCCGCGCGCCGCTGACCATCATGTACGGCGCGCTGCGCGCCGTCGAGGACCTCGGCGCGGGGCACGTGCTCGACGACGGCGACATCGCTTTGATCCAGGGCGGCGCGCGCAACTCGCGGAGACTCGACGACCTCATCGAATCGTACCTGGAGACGACCAGGCTGGAGGACGGCGCGATGCCCGTCCGGCTGACGGCCGTGGACGCCGACCTCCTCATCGCCGGGATCCTCGACGAGGAGACGGAGACGGCCCGTTCGCTCGGGCTCGCCTTGCGCGCGGGCCCCGCGTCGGGGCTGACCGCGAGGGCCGACCCCGACCTGCTGCGCCGCGCCGTGACCAATCTCATCGGGAACGCGCTGAAGTTCACCCCGGCCGGAGGCCGGATCGAGGCGGGGGCGTCGCGGGACGGCGCCTCCATCCTGATCCGCGTCGCGGACGACGGCCAGGGCATCCCCGCGCGCGAGCTCCCCTTCATCTTCGACCGCTTCTACCAGGGATCCAACCACAGGCGCGGGCACGGGCTCGGCCTGGGGCTCACCTTCTGCCGCGCGGCGCTGCGCGCGATGGGAGGAGACGTCGCCGCCGAATCGGAGGAGGGCAAGGGGAGCGTCTTCACCTTGCGGCTTCCGGAGGCGCCCGCGCCGGAGGTCAAGCCATGAGCGTCTTCGAATCGCTGTCCGGGGAGCACGCGCTGCTGCTCAAGCTCGTCGGGCGGCTGGAGCGCGCCGCCGCCGAGACCAACGACCGCACGGCCGCCCATGAGATGCGCAACATCCTCCTCGTCCTGTTCAAGGCCCTCGAGGCGCATCAGACCCTCGAGCACCTGATCTACGACGAGTCGCCCGAGCTGCCGACGCCGGCCGCGTACCGCGCGCTGGCCCAGGTGCGCAAGCAGCACAAGGCCGTGGCCGAGCTCCGCGAGGAGGCCGCCTCGCTGCTGAGCACGATCACTCCCGAGGGGGGCGCGACCATCCGCGAGCTGTCGGTGGAGCTGGCCGGCATGCTGCGCCGCCTCATCGACGAGGAGGAGCGGAAGGTCTGGCCGACCTTCAACGCCTACGCCGGGCGCTCCACTTTGCACCGCCTCTCGAGGCAGGCGCACGAGCAATACCGGGCGATGGAGCGCGACGTCAACCGCTATTGGGCCGAGGTCGAGACCTACATGACCGGCGACCGCTGAGGCGCCGCGGCCCGATCTGGCCGTATCGTTGCATGAAATCCGGACAAGGCAGTCCGGATATGCCTTGAGCGAGGAACACGCGATGCCCAACATAGGATTCACGGAAATGGCCGTCATACTCGTGATCGCGGTGCTCATATTCGGATCCAAGCGCCTGCCCGAGGCCGCCCGGGGGATCGGACGGTCGCTCAACGCGTTCAAGGAGGGGCTGAAGACGGTCGCCGACGACAAGGACTCTTAGCCGCCGCTCCGAGCCGGACGGTCTAAAGCTCGCGCCGAGCCATGACCCGCCGGCCGCGGGGCGAAGCCGAAAGGCCTCGCCCTCTCGAAGCCCGCCGCCCGGGCTGAATCAAAAAGGAGAACATGATTTCCGCCGACAAGGCCTTACAGTTGATCTTTGACCTCGCCCCCGTCCTGGGCGCGGAAACGATCCCCCTCACCCGGTCCGTGGACCGCGTCCTCGCCTCCGACATCCGCGCCCGGACCGCGCTCCCCCCCTTCGACAACTCGGCGATGGACGGCTTCGCCCTGCGCGCGGCGGACCTCGAGGACGCCGCGCCGCAGAATCCCGTGGAGCTGACCGTGCTCGAGACCGTTCGCGCGGGCGAGACGGCTCGCCTCGAGGTGAAGTCCGGCCAGGCGGCGCGGATCATGACCGGCGCCCCGCTGCCGCGCGGCGCGGACAGCGTCGTGATGGTCGAGGCGACCGAGCCCGGGGCGGACGGCAAGGTCAGGCTGGCGGGCACGACCCGCGCGCGCAGCCACGTGCGCGAGCGCGGCGAGGACGTCGCCGAGGGCAGCGTCATGCTCGAGAAGGGCGCGCTCCTGCGCCCGTACGACGTCGCCTTGCTCGCCGCCCAGGGCATCGCCGAGGTCCCCGTGATCCGCCTCCCCCGCGTCGCGGTCCTCGCGACCGGCGACGAGCTCGTCGATCACCGGGAGGAGCCGGCCGAGGGCCGGATCCGAAACTCCAACGGGCCGGCCCTGCTCGCCGCGCTGGCGCGCTGGGGCGTCGCCGCCTATGATCTCGGCATCGCCCCGGACGAGCCGGACGCGCTGCGCGCGGTCCTCGCCCCCGCCCTGGAGCGCAGCGACGTCCTCCTGGCGACGGGTGGGGTCTCCGTCGGGGACTTCGACTGCACCAAGTCCGTGTTCGCCGAGCTCGGCGTGCGCGAGGTCTTCTGGAAGGTCGCCATCAAGCCCGGCAAGCCCCTGTTCTTCGGCGTCCTCGAGTCCGCGGGCGCGCCGGCCAAGCTCGCCTTCGGCCTCCCCGGAAACCCCATCGCCGCCTTGGTCTGCCTGGAGGAGTTCGTGCGCCCCGCCCTCGAGAAGCTGCAGGGCTACGCGCCGAAGCACCCCAGCTACCATCTCGCGGGCGTCGCTCTCGACGACTATCCCGCGCCCCCGGACCGCCGGCAATACCTGTTCTGCCGCGCCCGTCCCGCGTCCGGCGGCTACGAGCTCGACATCCTGCGCCCGCAAGGCTCGGCGATGATGGGGATGGCGTCGCGGGCCAACGCCGTGGCGGTCGCGCCCGACGGACGCGTCAGGCGCGGCGACGTCCTCGGCTTCCGGTGGCTGAAATGATCGCCGGGATGACCGGCGTCGTCCTGGCGGGAGGCCGCAGCAGCCGCTTCGGCGCGAACAAGGCCCTCGCCGACTGGCGGGGGCGGCCGCTCGTGCAGGCGGTCGCGGATTCCCTGCTGGAGGCCCTCCCCAAGGTCCTGGTCGTCACGAAGAACGCCGCCGAGCTCGCCTTCCTGAAGAACGACAGGGTCTCGGTCGTCGAGGACCTGTGTCCGGACGGGCACCCGATGGGAGGGCTCTTCACCGCGCTGCACGGCTTGGCGACCCCGCACGCCTTCGTCGCCGCCTGCGACATGCCCTTCGTGCGGCCGGAGCTGATCAAGGCGATGTGGCACTCGCGCGCCGACTACGACGCCGTGATCCCCGTGTGGCGCGAGCGGCGCCAGCCGCTGTGCGGCGTCTACTCGCGCGCCTGCGCCGGCCTGATCCGGGCCTCCATCGACGCCGACGCGCTCGGCATCTCCCGCTTGTTCGACACCCTGCGCACGCGCTTCATGCTCGAGGGCGAGGTCAAGGGCGTCGACCCGCAGGGCCTCTCCTTCATGGACATCGACACGCGCGAGGACTACGAGCGGGCCAAGGGGCTGGCGCCGTGATGCGCGACGGCTTCGGCCGGACCATCGACTACCTGCGCCTCTCGGTCACGGACCGCTGCAACCTGCGCTGCGTCTACTGCCTGCCCGAGGCCGCCGCGCGCTTCGCGCCCGGCGCCGACCTGCTCGCCGACGACGAGATCGCGGCGCTCGTCGGAGCCTTCGCCCGCCTCGGCGTCTCCAAGGTCCGCCTGACCGGCGGCGAGCCGCTGGTGCGACCGGGCCTGCCGGCGCCGGTGCGCCGCCTATCCGGCATCCCCGGCATCGAGGACCTGTCGCTGAGCACCAACGGCGTGCTGCTCGCCGGGCTCGCCGGCGAGCTCAAGGCGGCCGGGCTGCGGCGGGTCAACGTCAGCCTCGACACTTTGCGGCCGGACCGGTTCGCACGGATCGCGCGCTTCGGGAGCTTGGACTCCGTCCTCGCGGGCGTGGAGGCCGCGGTGGAGGCCGGGCTGGCTCCGGTCAAGCTCAACGTCGTCGTGGCCAAAGGGATGAACGACGACGAGATCGGCGCGTTCGCGGCGCTGACGGAGGGCAAGCCCGTGCACGTGCGCTTCATCGAGCTGATGCCGATGGGCGAGACCGGCTTCTTCAGCCCGGAACGGCGGGTCCCGCTCGGCGAGATGACGGCCGCGGCCGCCCCCCTGGAGGCCGTCTCCCCCGGGGAGCGCCCCCTCGGGCACGGGCCCGCCCGCTACTTCCGCCGGCCCGGCGCCGCCGGGACCGTCGGCTTCATCAGCGCGCTCAGCTGCGGGTTCTGCGACGCCTGCAACCGCGTGCGCCTGTCCTCGACCGGGACCTTGATCCCCTGCCTCGACGGCGAGGACGGCGTGGACCTGCGCACGCCCCTGCGGGAAGGCGCGGGCCCGGAGCGGCTGGCCGGCCTCATCCGCGACGCCGTCCGCGCCAAGCCGGAGAGCCACGGCATGGGCGCCCGGGCGGCGGCCGCCGAGGCCAACCCCCGCTTCATGTGCTCGATCGGCGGCTGACTACCAGTCCGTCTTCTCTCCCTTGGGCATCAGGCTCATGAGATAGTCGGTGACCGCGTCGACCTCTTCATCGTCCATGAGGGTCTTCCAGGAGTTCATATGAAGCCGGGGAACATCGCCCGCGTCTTTCGGCGTGGCGTTGCGGCCGTTGAGGATGACCCTCTTGATCTCGTCTTCGGTAAAGCCCTCCGCCACGCGATTCAAGGCGGGGATCGGATCCACTTGCGAGCCCGGATTGGGCACGCCGCCCATCGCGTCCGCGCCGTGGCAGGCCCCGCAGCCGTAGCGGTCGTAAACGATCTTTCCCGCGACGAGCGGGTTCTTGGGCTTGGCCGGAGCGGCGCGGTCGAGGAGAAGGTTGTTCCAGACCGCGAAGGACTTGGCCGGACCGCGCTCGGCGGACCCGCCCTCCCATACGGCGAGCGCGAAGGGGACCACGGTCCCGCCGGAAAACGCCGCGCCGCCCGGGACTTTGAGCTTGCGCCGAAGCACCACGGTCCAGGTCCCGTCCTTCCAGTCCCCGGCGCCGTCCACGGCCTGGCTCTCTCGCCGTCCGATCGACCCCCAGCCCTCGGCCACGAGGTCCTCGGGCTTGGCGGGATACTTGATCGTGGTGTGGATGGCGTCCGGACGGTAGTAGTCCGAGTACGCCTTGGGGGCGTGATCGGGCTTGGCCATGGCCGCGCTCCAGCGCCACACGTTGACCGGCTTGCCCTTCTCGCCCATCATCGGCGCGGGCATGGAGCCGGCGACCAGCGGGAACTCGAGCGCGATCCCGTCGACGAACTGGCCCGACAGTTCCAGGTCCTCGCTCTTGCTCGGGTCCGCCCAGCGCAGGCGGAAGAAGATCTCGTCGCCGGCGCGCAGGCTTCGGACCTCGACGTCCGAGACCGCGCCGCCGCCCTGAGGGACGACGAGCTTCTGCGGCGCGACGCCGACCTTGACGGCGGAGGCCTTCTCCCAGGCCGCCGCATACGGATCGAGCTCGAGCATATCGACCTTGCCCGAGACGAGGTTCTGATGCAGCGCCGCGGCGGGAGCCGCCGCCAGGACGAGAACGACGAGAGTGCCGATGAGTTTCACGACTTACCTCCCAGGAGCGAGCGGCACAGCGCCGCGAGCTGCAGATAGAATTCCGGCGCGCCGGCCGCGGTGAGCTTGCGCGTGATGACGCCGACGGATCTAAAGACGAGTTCCCCGCGCATCTTCTCGGACGCCTCGGCGGCGATGTCGCGCTTCGCGCTCCAGCCGTTGAGCTCGGCGTGGACGCGCTTGATCTCGAGATAGGCCAGGAACTCGAGCACCGTCGGCAGGCCGTCGGCGCGCTCCTCGGATTCGACGCCGAAGGCCTTGTAGAAGCCCGCGAGGTCGGCGAGCGTCTTCGCCTGACCGGTGGGGTCCTTCGTCGCGTGGAACGACAGCTCCAGCGGGCAGAGCGGGGCGGGTCCGAACAGCCGGAAGTGCTGGCCCTCCAGCTCCGACGGGGTCGCGGCGTTCAGGGCCTTCTCGAGCTTGATCAGACCGCTCGTGTTCACGGCATGCGACGCGCGAGCCGCCTGGAACAGCGCGTCGAAGCGCGGCCTCCAGGCAGCGTCCGGGTATCCGAATCCGGCCGAAACCAGGCGCAAGGCGATGGCGCGCGGCGGGGCGGGGACTTTTTCCACTGTATCGGTGGCCATAGATCTCCTCAGGTCACGCTCTGCCGGTTGACCGCGTGCCTCTCGTCGCGGAAGGCCCGGAAGACGATGGGCTCCTTGACCGGCACGGTCACCACTTCCTTTCCGTCCTGATAGGCGGTCGCCATCCCCTTCTCGACCTTGAACTTGTCGACCCAGCGGTCGGTGCAGCCGAACAAGGTGAGCAGGCCGACCGTTTTCTCGACGCGGCGCTTGTACTCGTCCACCGCGTCCCCCGCGGCCGGCCCGAACATCTGGGCCAGATAGGTCTTGTCCACGTGGATGGGCGGGATGTAGTACACGTTCGGCGCGGTGCCGAGCTGGGGCAGGAGCGGGACGGCGACCTTCGCGACGTGCACCAGGTAGTCCATGGGGTTGTCGGGATCGGCCTTGTCGGGCGTGTTGATGAACCCGGTCATGCGGATCTTGCCGATGCAGGTCTGCACGCAGCGCGGAGCGATGCCCTTCTCGATGAGCGGATAGCAGGCGATGCATTTCTCCGACTTGCCGGCCTTCGGGTTGAACATCGGCTTCTTGTACGGGCAGGCCTGCACGCACTTCTGATAGCCGCGGCAGCGCTCCTGGTCGATGAGGACGATCCCGTCCTCCTTGCGCTTGTAGATCGCCTGCCGGGGGCAGGCGGCCAGGCAGGCGGGGTTCGAGCAGTGGTTGCAGATGCGCGCCAGATAAAACATCCAGCGGTCGTGCGCGCCCGTCTTGCCTTCGACGCTCATGCTCGTGATGTCGCCGATGGGCGCGTTGACCTCGTCCTCGCCGAGGTTCGGGTGGGACCAGTCTTCCTTGGCGGGCATGTACCCCAGGACTTCCTCGCCCTCGGGCGCGGCCTCGAAGATCGTCTCGCCGACATAGGCGCCCTCGGCGCTCCAGCTCTGGCGCTTGAGCTTCTCGAGGATCTTCACGTCCCAGGCCAGCGGGTAGAAGCCGAAGGGCTTGCTCTCCACGTTGTTCCAGAACATGTGCTCCTCGCCTTCGCCCGACGTCCAGGTCGTCTTGCAGGCGACCGTGCAGGTCTGACAGGCGATGCATTTGTTCGTGTCGAAGACGTAGGCGATCTGCCGTTTCGGCGGCGCCGCCTCGTACTTGTACGCCATCTCGCGCTTGAGCTGCCAGTTCTTGACCTTCGGCATCATATCCCCCTAATCCGCGTCGTGCGTCAGGCCTTCTTCTTCTCGATGAATCCGCCCTTCAGGTAGGTCTCCATGGCTTCCTTCTCGTAGCCCGGGCGGTAGCCCTGCTTGGCCGGCTTCCACAGCGCCACGCCCTCCGTCCCGCCGTCCTCGGCCTTGGAGATCTTGACGAAGGACTCCTTCGGCGCGCCGACGGTGCAGTGGATGTCGGCGGCGAAGCCCTTGCCGATCACCTGGCCGAAGTACTCTTTGCGGGCCATCGAGTCGGTCTGGCAGGTCGGGCGCAGCCAGGCCCGGGTGCCGGACTGGTGGCTGCCGGAGCGGAACATCGCCTGGTAGCCCGTCCGGGGATTGTTCGCCAGCTTGTCGGGATTGGTCTCGTGGCCCTCCACCGAGCCGTAGGTCGCCACGTACATGTGGAACCAGGACCGCGCCACGCCGCGCTGCAGGCCCCAGTAGTACCGGGCGCGCATCTTCGCGCGGTGCACCTTGTAGTCCGCGGGCTTGTCCTTCCAGCCGCGGAAGGGACGGTCCTCGGGATCGGCGTCGATCCAGACGTAGTCTCCGTCCTCGATGCCGAGCTCCTTCGCGTCGACCGGGTTGATGTCCACGTAGCCCTCGCCGACCCAGGGCATGCGCTTGTCGCGGCGGTGCATATCGCCGAAAGGGCCGAACCAGGCCGAGATGATGTCCACGTCCACCGGCGTCGTGTGCGCGCCGTGGCGGAACTTGGGAGTGATGTACGACAGGGTCATCCCGATCTTCTTGCCCGGATGCGCCGTCTTCGTCAGGTCCGCCGGCGAGACGACCACGTTGCGGATCTGCCGGACTTCGCAGGAGAGGTCGTCGCGCTTGATGCCGTAGCCCTCGGGCCCCGTGGGCCGGATGAGGTTCGGCGCCCCGGTGACGATCACGTTGGGCTCGTACGGGGTCGCGTCCACCGGCTCGCGGTGCACGGGCAGGTTCTCGCCGTGCTCGATGAACTCGGGCTCGTCGCGGTACATCTCGATGCGCCCCGACTTCGTGTAGTGGGGCCTGCCCTCCACGCTCTGCTCCCAGCCCATGATCTTGGGGTAGGTGCGGGTCATGATGAGCGCCGGGATGCCCTTCTTGGCGTCGGCGTGCAGCTTCTCGACGTCGTAGCCCTTGGTGGTGCTGGAGTTGTCGAGGATGCGCTGCAGATACACCTCGACCTTGTCCTCATGCACCCACTTCCAGTAGTCGATGAAGCCCTTCTCGCCGGTGATGTCGGCCAACGCCTTGGCCACGCCGGCCAGCACCGCGATGTCGGGCTTGGAGTCGTGCAGGCGCTTGAGCGGCGTCTTGGGGAACATCTGCACGAAAGGGTTGCTGATGGCCGCCGTCATGTCCGGCATCTTGACCTCGGCCCAGGAGTCCACCGGGAAGACGATGTCGGCGTACTCGCAGGAGGCCGTCCACCACCACTCGCTGACGCAGATCGTCTCGATCTTGGGCAAGGTGTTGACCACCCCACCACGTCGTGGTGCCACTTGATGTTGCCCAGGATCGAGTTGCCGTTGGAGAACCACATGAACTTCGTGGGCGTGGGCATGTGCGTCTTGCCCGTGAAGTTCTTATTGCCCACGCGCAAGGGGCGGTCGCCGTAGTTGTAGTAGTGCGCCGACTCGTAGCGGTAGTAGGGCTTGTACACCGCGTGCGCGTGCTCGTCGGTGGCGATGTGGAACGGGTCCTCGGCGATGTAGTACGGCAGGCCGTTGAAGTAGGCGCCGCGGTAGTTTCCCGCGTAGGAGCCGATGTTGCCGCTGTGCGTGCCGATGTTCCGGGTCAAGGAAGCGAGCAGGAAGCCGGTCCGGTCCTTCTGGTCGTTGTTGAAGAAGTGGTTCGGACCCATGCCGTAGACGAGCAAGGTCTTGCCGGAGTTCTTGGCGATCTCGCGGGCCAGCCAGACCACGTTCTCGGGCGCCGTGTGGCAGATGGCGCCGGTCGCCTCGGGGGTGTAGTGCGAGGTCTCCTCTTTGATCATGTCGAAGACCGGGCGTACCTCGACGGTCTTGCCGTCGACGAGCTTGATCTTGAACTTGCCCTCGAGCGCGTAGTTCCCGGCCTTGGCCGCCTCGTCGCGCGTGATGGCGACGGGGGCGTTCTTGCCCGCGTCCCAGGCGACGAAGTCCCCCCACTCCTCGCGCAACTCCTGCGCGACGATCTGGTTGTCCTGAAGGTAGGCCGACGGCGCCTTCTCGCCCTTCTGCAGCATGACCGTGTTCTTGAGCACGGCGTTCTTATAGCCGGGGATGAAGTCGGCCGCCTTGAGGTTCTTCAGCGTGTCCATGCGGACCAGCAAAGGCAGGTCGGTGTGGCCCGTGATGTACTTCTCGTCGTAGAGCTTCTCGCTGATGATCACGTTGACCATGCCCAGGGCGAAGGCCGGATCGGTTCCCGGGCGCGCGAGGATGACCTTGTCGGCCTTGTTCGAGGTGGACTGGTACTCCGGCGCGATCGTGACGATCTTCGTGCCGTGCAGGCGCGCCTCGGTGAGCCAATGGGCGTCGGGCATCTTCGTCGATATCCAGTTCATGCCGATGCAGACGATGAGGCTCGCGTTCTCGGCCGTCACCAGGTCGAAGTCGATGGTCTGATGCCCGCAGGCCATGGTATGCCCCGGAGGCAGGTCGGTGTGCCACGAGTAGCTGTCCCAGATGCGCGCGCCGATCGCGGTGTCGGCATCGGTGCCGCGGATCTTACGGTCGAGCAAAGCCAGCATGTTCGTGAAGCGGTTCATGCCGAAGATGCGCGTAGCGCCCAGCAGGGGCATGCCGCCGCGGAACTTCAACGTCTGCACGCCCGCGCCCTTCATCGCCTCGAGCATGTCCTTGTCGTAGCCCTGCTTGGCGAGGCGGGCCTTGCCCTTGTCGCCGTCGTAGAATCGCGCGGTCTGGTCCAAAGTCGTCGCCGCGTACTTGAACGCCGGCATGCGCCCGTCGGCCTCGCGCGGGAAGCCGGCGTCGGCCCAGGCCTTCCAACCCACGCGCACCGAGGGGTATTTGAGCCGGCGCGGCCCGTACACCTTGCGGATGAGCGCCAGGCCCTTCTGGCAGAGGCGCGGGTCCCAGCGATGCGAAGCCTGGTTGCCGTAAAGGTCCTTGGCCTTGCCGTAGCCGTAGCTCGGGCCGAAGAACATGGCCACGCCGTTCTTGGTGTGCGCCTTGAGCAGGCAGTTGTGCGTGTCGTTGGGCGCGCACAGGAAGCAGAAGGAGCCGTCGGTGGCGACGAGGTCGCGGTAGAGCTTTTCCCACCCCCGGTCGGGATAGCGGTCGAGGGGATTTCCCGCGGTCTCGGTGGGCTTGAGCAAGGCGAACAACGGCTCGGCGGCCAGCAGCATCAGCGCGCCGGCTCCGGAGCGCTTCATGAACTCCCTGCGGCTGACCTGCTTCTTATCGAACTCGCCCATGGCTATCCCCCAACGTTAGATGTCCGTCCGCGCGCGGTGAATTGAACGAAAATAAAGTCTGGAATTTAACGCCGGGGGCAATCCTGCAACAACAACGCCAGGTTTACGAATATTTGTCACCCACTCCAAGCGGAAATATGTGGACGTTTCGTTGCTACACGATAACGGACATATGAATCCGGATTCGCGGCTCCTTCACCTCCCCCAATCGTCGCGGTACGCGGTCACGGCGATGTTCTACCTGGCCTCCAGGACGGACGGCGCCTATCACATGGTCGGGGAGATCGCCCGGATCAACGCGCTGTCGCCGAGCTACCTGTCCAAGATCCTCCAGCGCCTCGCCCAGCACAAGATCCTCGACAGCCGCCGCGGCGCGAAGGGCGGCTACCGCCTCGGCCGGCCGGCCGAAGCGATCTCCCTGTCCGAGATCATCGCCGCCTCCCGCCGCGTGGACGGCGACGCGATGCCGTGCATGATCGAGGCCCGGGACTGCGACTGCGCCGCCCCGTGCGCGATGCATGAGTTCGTCGCGGAGACCGAGGAAGCGATGTTGCGCCGCCTGACCCGGACCACTCTCGCTGCATTCAAATCCCGCCTCACGACCAGGGAGACGCCATGATCAAACTCGCCGCGCTGTTCCTTATTGTCGCAACCTCCGCCTCGGCCGCGATCGAGCCGCCGAAGCTCGCGTTCAGCGGCCAGGTCCGCGCCCGCGCGGAGACCACGAACGTCGAGGCCTACTCGACGCCGCTCAAGCGCCGGGGCTACGACCTGACCACCCTGCGCACCCGCCTCGGCGTCGCCGTCGAGACGAACCAGAAGGTCAACGGCTTCATCCAGATCCAGGACTCCCGCAACTGGGGCTCGGAGACCACCGTGGCGACGAACATGGCCCTCGTCGACCTCCACCAAGGCTACGTCGACGTCCTCGACCTGTTCGCCGAGCCCCTCGACCTGCGCGTCGGCCGGATGGAGATGCAGTACGGCGACCAGCGCCTCGTCAGCCCCCTCGACTGGAGCAACGTCGGCCGGGCGTGGGACGGAGCGCGCCTGCGCTGGCGCGGCTCGAATTACACCGTGGACCTGTTCGAGACCGTCGTGAAGGACGTCAACATCGCCAAGCGCAACGGCAACTTCTGGGGCCTGTACGCGTCCTGCAAGGCGGTGCCGAAGCACGAGTTCGACGCTTTCCTCTTCGGACGCGATCAGCGCGACGGGACGTTCACCAACGAGCACGGCACCCTCGGCAACCTCAGCGACCGCACCGTCGGCGCCCGGGTCAAGGGGACTCCGGACCGCTTCGACTACACCGCGGAGGCGGACTGGCAGTTCGGCCGCAAGGCCGGCCAGCGGGTGCGCGCCTGGGCGACGGCTTTGACCGGCGGCTACACCTTCGACCACGCGCTCAAGCCCCGCGTCGGCGTCGAGTACGACTTCGCCAGCGGCGACTCCAACCCCACGGACAACAAGGTGCAGACCTTCGACCCGCTCTACCCCTTCGGCCACGCCTACCAGGGCTACCAGGACGTCTTCTCTTGGAAGAACGGCCACGACTTCAAGGGCAGCGTGTCGGTCGACCCGAAGCCCGACTGGCGCGTGCAGGCCGACTACCACCACTTCCGCCTGCACCACGCCTTCGACGCCTGGTACGACTCGACCGGGACGGCGATCATCGCGCGCTCGGCCACCGGCGCCCCGGGCAAGGACATCGGCAACGAGCTCGACCTGCACGTGAAGGGCAAGTTCCGCGAGGTCATCACCCTCTGGTTCGGCTATTCGCGCTTCTTCGCGGGCTCCTACGTGAAGGCGACGACGACGCGCGGCGACCGCGACTGGGGCTTCTTCCAGGCGGCGTTCAACTTCTAGATGAGGAACGAACGATGAAGCTCGGCATCATCATCCTCTCGACCGACGCGGAGACGGTATGGAACGGATTTCGCCTGGGCGTCTTCTCGCTGAAACAGGGCGACCAGGTGAAAGCGTTCCTGGTGGCCAAGGGCGTGGAGTGCGAGAAACTGGAATCGGAGCAGTTCAAGGTCAAGGAGCAGATGCAGGCGTTCGCGGATAACGGCGGGAAGATTCTCGCCTGCGGAACATGCCTGAAGCTTCGGCATTCGGAGGGATCGGAACTCTGCCCTCTGTCGACGATGGCGGATCTCCACGCCCTCATCCGGGAATCCGACAAGGTCGTGACGTTTTAAGAGGATGGGCGCGCTTCAACAAACAGATCTGGAGGCTTCATGGACAAGAAAAACGAAGAGCAGACGGACCTGACGCGGCGCGACTTCCTCAAGGCGAGCGGCGCCGCCGCCGCGGCGTTGGGCGTCTCTCAGCTGCCGGGCGAGCTGGCCGGCGCGGCCGACGTCTCCAAGGTCATGGGCGGCAAGTTCCGCAAGGAGCTCCAGTCTCAGTGCCCCTACTGCGGCGTCGGCTGCGGCACCCTTATCCAGGTCGAGGGCGACACCATCGTCGGCATGGTCCCCGACAAGCTCCACCCCACCAACAAGGGCGTCATGTGCATCAAGGGGCTCAACGCGCAGGAGCCGATCTACCGCGACCGCCTCGAGAAGTGCCTGATCCGCAAGGACATGAGCGATCCCCTGCGCGGCCACGTCTCCGAGAGCAAGGGCCGCTTCGACGAGTCGGTCTACCGGGAGGCGTCCTACGAGGAAGCCGAGGAGCTCGTCACCAAGCGCATGGCCGAGATCATCAAGGCCGAGGGCGGCGGCGCGGTCGGCCTCAACGGCTCCGGCCAGCTGACCATGGAGGCGCAGTGGATCGAGAACGTCCTGATGAAGGGCGTCATCGGCTCCAACTCCATCGAGGCCAACGCCCGCATGTGCATGACCTCGGCCGCCACGGGCTACTTCGCCTCCTACGGCTCCGACGCCCCGCCCACCTCCTACGACGACATCGAGCAGGCCGACTTCATCTCGTTCTGGGGCCACAACGCCCGCGAGGCGCACCCGATCCTGTTCTGGCGCGTCGCCGACCACAAGCGCGACAAGGGCATCCCGACCTTGGTCTCCGATCCGCGCCGCACCGGCACCGTGCAGGGCCTGGAGGAGATCGACCCGCGCACGTCCTTCCACTTCCAGACCATCAACGGCGACATCTCGTACCTCAACGCCATCGCCCACGTGATCATCACCAAGTACCCCGAAGCCGTAATGCCCGAGGCGTGGCTCGAGAAGCACGTCGACGGCTGGCGCGAGTACGTCGCGGGGATCAAGGAGCGCTACTCCCCCCAGCAGGTCGTCGCCAACCTCAAGCCCATCGACCGTGGCCGGGTCACCGTCGAGCAGATCGAGAACATCGGCAAGCTGTTCGCCGAGGCCTCGATCAAGGGCCGCAAGCGCGGCAAGGGCGGCTGCCTCACGTTCTGGGGCATCGGCTACAACCAGCACATCCACGGGCAGCACAACACCATCTCGATCATCAACCTGCACCTGCTCACCGGCAACCTCGGTCGCCC
Organism: Elusimicrobiota bacterium; assembly: GCA_016182905.1. Taxonomy (NCBI): domain Bacteria; kingdom Pseudomonadati; phylum Elusimicrobiota; species Elusimicrobiota bacterium. Next base: position 215,799 of record JACPFR010000005.1, on the reverse strand, counting down.
GGGCTGCGGCTCCCACTCGCAGACCGGCCAGCCGAACGCGATGAGCGAGCGCCTGATGGGCGGCCTGACCGGGCGCCTGCCGTTCAACAAGGGCCTCGACAACGAGGGCTGGCGCACGCACATGAACAAGGCCTGGCGCCTGCCGGAAGGGCGCCTGGACCTGACCTTCAAGCAGAAGCCGACGATGGTCATCCCGATGATGGAGCGCGCGCTCAAGGGCGACCTCAAGGCGATGTTCTGGATGTACACGACCCACGTGCACATGCCCGACCTGAACACCTTGGTGCGGCCGGCGCTGACCAAGATGTTCGTCGTCGTGCAGGACATCTACCGCCACGCGCCGAACCTGCTGTACGCCGACGTCGTGTTCCCGGCAATCACCTGGGGCGAGTGGACCGGAGGCACCTACATCCAGAGCGAGCGGCGCCTCTACGTTTGCGACGGCGTCATGGTCGGCAAGAACGAGAAGGGCCAGCCGCTGATGGAGGCACTGCCCGACATGGACCTGGCCATCGACAAGTCGAAGTCGCTGGCGAAGGCGCTGGGCCTCGACGCGGAAAAGATTTTTCCATACAAAAAAACTCTCAAGAACAAGTACGGCCAGAGGTTCTACGACCCCGAGGACGTGTTCCGGGACATCGTGAAGGCGTCGAAAGGCTCGGACGCGGACCTGACCGGCATGCTCGAGGTCGAGAAGCGCGACGGCATCGGCCTGTACGAGCAGATGCGCCGCCTGCGCGGCATCCAGTGGCCCGCGCCGACCTACGACATCGCGCGCAAGGGCGGCACGCCGCGGCGCTACATCGGCCAGGAAGGCTGGGCCGGCCAGCCGTACGGGGCCTTCGCCCACGCCAGCGGCAAGGCGAAGTTCAAGCTGTGCGAGCAGGACTACTCGGTCCTCAAGGAGACCTGCGGCAAGATGATGACCTTCGGCGAGGCCGTCGGCCTCAAGAAGCGGGAGGGCGCTTCGAACGCGGAGATGCTCGCGGCGGCGGAGAAGCAGACCTTCTTCACGGACAACATGGACATCCTGATCAAGGCCCGCGACAACGCCCTGCCCCCGGAGATCCCCGACCTCGACTTCTACGACGACGCGACGAAGACGCTCGAGGACGCCGCCAAGGAGAACAAGTACCCGTTCTGGCTCGGGCTGGGCATCGTCTACGAGCACTTCCACTCCGCCAAGACCATCCAGGGCCCGACGACGCTCAAGCTCGTGCCCGAGCAGTACGTCGAGGTCAGCCCCGAGGACGCCAAACGCTGGGGCCTCGAGGACGGCGAGAAGGTCCGCATCGTCACGCGCCGCGGCTCCTACGAGGGCCGCGTCTCGGTCGGCACGGACTCGATGGTCAAGCCGGCGCGCTCGCAGGTGCCCGCCGGCTACATGTTCAGCCCGTGGAACCTCTCGGTGGCCGACAGCTCCGACCCCGCGAAGAACCGCTGGCTGGTCAACGCCGCGAGCCACCGCGCCTGGGACCCCGTCTCAGGCCAGGCCGACTACAAGAAGCTGGCCATGCGCCTGGAGAGGATCGCCTAAGAGACCTACGACTATCCTCAAGGATAGTCCGTCGAGAAACAAATGAACCACAAAGACACTAAGGCACGAAGGACGGCAACGGCGGGAAGGTTAACGTCGATGTTAAATCCCTTCCTTTCGTTCTTTGTGGCTTTGTGTCTTTGTGGTTCAAATCCGTTCATATGAAAGAAGTCAGCAGGCGGGAGTTTTTGAAGAACGCGGCGGCGACCGGAGCGGCCTTGGCCGCCGGGGCCGTGCTGCTGCGTCCCGCCGCGGCCGAGGCGGGCGTCATCCGCCCGCCCGGCGCCTTGGAGAAGGACGAGTTCCTGTCGCGCTGCATCCGGTGCGGGCGCTGCGGGGACGCGTGCCCGAGCCAGGCGATCATGATGTTCACCGAGGCCAACGGCGAGAAGTACTCGCTCAAGCCCGGGCCGGGGGACGACGGCACGCCGATCGTCTTCCCCCGTCAGCAGGCCTGCAACCTGTGCCAGAAGGTGGGCGGCGAGTACCTGCGCTGCACCGAGGCCTGCCCGACGGGAGCGCTGACCAAGCTCCTGAAGAGCGAGGTGACGACGAAGGTGCGCATGGGCACGGCGAAGCTCGACAAGAACCTGTGCTACTCCTACAACAACAAGACCTGCGGCGTCTGCATACGCGCCTGCCCCTTCCAGGGCACGGCGATGAAGACCGGCCAGGGCGAACGCCCAATCTTCGACGAGGACTTCTGCGTCGGCTGCGGTCTGTGCGAGCGCTCCTGCATCCGCTATCCGCAGGCCATCATGGTGGTCGCCCATGTCTGAGAGAGCCATGACTCGCCGGGAAGCGCTCATCCGTTCCGCGGCCGCCGCCGCCGGAGGCGGCTTCCTGCTGAGCCTGATGCGCTGCGGCGAGAGCGTGCCCGCGTCGAACGTCCCCCCGGACCTCGCGCGCCGCGGCCTGCTGCGTCCGCCGGGCGCCGTCGAGGAGGGAGAGTTCCTCGCCCGCTGCATCCGCTGCCAGCGCTGCGCCGAGGTCTGCGAGACCGACGCCATCCTGTTCGCGCCGCGCGCGGCGGGGCGCGCGGCCCACACCCCGTACATCGTCCCCGAGGACTCGGCCTGCGACCTGTGCCTGGCCTGCGGCAAGGCCTGTCCCACAGGAGCACTAAAACCGCTTCGATATATGGCCGACGCGCGCATGGGCGTGGCGGTCGTCGACAAGCGCCTGTGCGTCAGCCACAACGGGACCGGCGTGTGCGGCGCCTGCTTCACGATCTGCCCGCTCAAGGGCAAGGCCATCACCCAGGGCAAGCACAACGCGCCCGCGGTCGTCGACGAGCACTGCGTCGGCTGCGGCCTGTGCGAGGAAGCCTGCATCGTCAAGGACAGGATCGACGGCCGCGCGATCCGCGTGCAGAGCGGGAGGGCCTGGTCATGAGAGGCCTGATCTGGCCCCGCCGGCGCGCGGTGCAGGTCCTGGTGCTGGCCTCCGTCCTCCTATTCCCCTTCGTCGCGCGCTACGGGCATTACCTATGGGCGCGGCAGACCGAGAAGATGCTCGAGCTCTGGGGGAACAGCACGGCCGGCCTGCTCCTGCGCGCCACCGACACGCTGATGCGCGCGGGCCTGCCGATGGAGGAGTCGGGCGTCGTCGGGCGGCGCCCGCGCAAGGCCCTGCTCGTCCGCGCGGACCGGTTCGTCGGCTCGATCCCCTGGTCGGCGCGCGTGTTCGGCCTGTCCGTGACCGACCTGCTCGCCGCGGCGGAGAGCGCCTTCGCCACGCGCAGCCTGGTGTCGGTGCTCGCCGCCGGCGCCGTCCTGCCCCTCCTCGCCACCTTGCTGCTCGGCCGCGTCTACTGCGGCTGGATATGCCCGGTCGGCCTGCTGATGCCCCTGATCCGGCGCCTGCGCTCGGTGCTCGCCTTCCTCGAGCTTCCCGTCCACGACGTCCGCTTCTGGAAGGGCAACAAGTACGCCTTGCTCGGCGCCGCCGCCTTGATCGGCCTGATCGGCGGCCTGCCGCTGCTGCACTACATCTATCCCCCGGCGATCATCAGCCGCGAGGCGCACTCCTTCGCCACCGTGCTCTTCGACCGCGCCGAGTCCGGCCGCTTCGGGTTCCCCTGGGGCTTCTTCTCCGGCGGGATGATCTTCCTCGGCCTCGTCGCGCTCGTCGAGGTCGCGGTCGCGCCCGGCTTCTGGTGCGCCTCCCTGTGCCCCGGCGGCGCGCTGTACAGCGCGCTCTCCCGGTGGAAGCTGCTCCGCGTCAAGCGGACGAAGTCGGCCTGCATCGACTGCGTGCTCTGCGACAAGGCCTGCCCGATGCAGCTTCAGCCGATGACGGACAAGACGGGCGGCGAATGCGACTCCTGCGGCGTCTGCGTCGACGCCTGCCCGACGAAGGCGCTGTCCTTCCGCTTCTCGCGATCCGACGCCGCCTTGCTGGCGTTGTTCGCGCTTTTCTTGAGCGCGCCGGCCCGCGCGCACCACATCATCGGCCTGCCGCACTACGCCTACGACAAGTCCTTCCCCCAGGCGCCGGTCCTGCGCCTGCGCGAGAAGCTCGGGCCCTACGAGGTCGTCCTGACCGGCTATCCGGGCAATCCCAAGGCCGGAGAAAAATCCGAGCTGCACGTCTACGTCAACGACCCCGCGACGAACACTCCCTATGAGAAGCAGGTCCTCCTGGAGGCCTACCGGATGAAGGCCTTCGGCTTCCAGGAGAAGATCGCCGACGCGCGCGAGGGCCTCGTGGAGATGGGCCTGCACAAGTTCCACGTCGTGTACCCCCTCGAGGCCAACTACGAGGTCGTCCTCGTCCTGCCCGGCCTGGACGGCTCCTCGACCTTGCGCTTCCCCCTCGTCGTCGGCGAGCCCGGCTCGCCGTGGCGGGACCTCGCGCTGTTCGGAGGCGGGTTCCTGGCTTTGATCGTCGTGGTCCGCGCCGTGAAGATCAAGCGGGCGCGCGCCGCCTTGCGGGAGAAAGCCGCGTGAACCCGATCATCTCCCCCTCGCGCCAGGCCGCCCTCGAGCCGGCGAAGAAGACGTTCGGCTGGAGCGGACGCCTGGCCCTCCTGCTGCCCTACGCCCTCGGCCTCCTCGTCCTCGGCCTCATCGTCTCGGACCTCGGCCGCACGGGCTCGACCGTCTACGTGGACGCCAACGAGATGGCCCGCACCGCGACGGACGCGCGGGCCTCGGGGACTTATCCCCAAGATTCCACCGGTGGAAAAATGGGAATAACTCAGCCCGCCGAGGACTCCGTCGCCGTGGATCCCGTCTGCGGCATGACGGTGCGCGGAGCCGGCGCCGAGAAGGCGGTCTTCGAGGGCAAGGTGTTCCATTTCTGCAGCACCTACTGCCGAACGACGTTCCTCGACAAGCCCTCCGATTACGCCGCGGCCGCCCTCGTTCCGCGCCTCAGCCACACGATGCGGGGCATCCCCACGCGGATGTACCAGTGGGCCCTCATCCTGATCCTGATCCTGTCCTTCGGAGTGATCGAGTTGTTGACCGGAAACGGCGAAGGGACGGGACCGATGGCGGCGCGTTGGAATCTAACGTCCTGGGCGCCCCTGCGACGGCTCCTGGCCTCGAACTTATTTCCCTTCCTGCCGAGGATCTTTACGGCAACCCTTTTCATACTTGTGATCGCCGCCGGCCTGTTCGGAAACCAGAACCCGGCGATGAACATCGCTCCCCTCCTCACCTGGACGGTGTGGTGGACGGGCCTGATCTTCGCGGTGCTGTACCTCGGCAAGGGCTGGTGCACGGTGTGCCCGTGGGACGCGCTGGCCGGCTGGGCCGCGCGCCTCGACGCGCGCCTGGACCTCCCCTGGCCCAAGGCCCTGCGCGGCATCTGGCCCGCCGTCGGGCTTTTCCTCGCCCTGACCTGGGTCGAACTCGGCATGGGCATCACCCTGATCCCTCGCGCCACCGCCTGGGTCGCGCTCGCCATGCTCGGCATGGCCATGGCGTCCGCCTTCCTGTTCGAGCGCAAGTCCTTCTGCCGCTACGCCTGCCTCGTCGGCCGCGTCTCCGGCCTGTACGCGCTGTTCTCGAGCGTGGAGATCCGCGCGACGCAGCCCACGTGCGCCGGCTGCGGCACGGCCTCCTGCTATACGGGCACCTCGCGCGGCGACGCCTGCCCGACCTTCGAGTACCCGCGGGCCATGAAGCTCAACACGTACTGCACGATGTGCGCGGAGTGCTTCAAGACGTGCCCGTCCGGGAGCATGGCGCTGAACCTGCGGCCGTGGGCGGCGGACTTAGTCGTCGAAGGCAAGCCGCGCATGGACGAGGCGGCGCTCGCCTTGATCCTGCTGTCGATGACCGCCTTCCACGGCCTGACCATGACCCCGACCTGGGTCGCGCTCCTCGAGACGACGAAGGCGGCGACCGGCCTCTCCTTCATGGGGGCCTTTTCCCTGCTGATGGCCGTCTTCCTGATCCTGCCCATCCTCGTCTACGCCGCGCTGGCGGCCGTCTCGGCGGCCTGGGCGCGCGTCGCGTACCGCGACGTCGCCCTGCGCTTCGCCTACGCTTTGCTCCCCATCGCCCTCTTCTACCATCTCGCGCACAACGCCGAGCACTTCCTGATGGAGGGCCCCAAGCTCATGGCCCTGGTCTCCGACCCGTTCGGCTGGGGCTGGAACGTCTTCGGCACCGCGCGCTGGGCCGCGCCGCCGCTGGTCTCGCTCGAGGGTCTGTGGCGCATACAGGTCCTGTTCGTCCTCGTCGGCCACCTGTACAGCCTGTGGATCACCGCGCGCACGGCGCGCCGCCTCGCCTCGGGGCGCGGCGCGCTCGCCGTCCAGGTCCCGATGCTCATCGCGATGGTCGCCTTCAGCTGGGCCAGCCTGTGGCTGCTCAAGCAGCCGATGGAGATGCGCCTCTCGGGAATGTGATGAGCGACCTCGACAACGCCTGCTCGCGACGGGACTTCTTCTCGGCCATGTTTAAGGAATTGGCCGGCGCCGCCGGGACGGTGGCCTCGTCCCTCGGCGACAAGCTGGACCTCCTCGATGACACGAGCGGGAAAAAGATCGCCGCCCCCGCCAAGCCCTTCGTGCGCCCCCCCGGAGCCGTCGCGGAGGCCGCGTTCCTCTCCCTTTGCACGCGCTGCGACGACTGCGTCAAGGCCTGCCCGGAGTGGGTCGTGCGCAAGACCGGCCCGGAGTTCGGCTCGCGCCTGGAAGGCTACCCGATGCTGATGCCCGCGCAGAACCCCTGCGTGTTCTGCGACGGCCTTCCCTGCGCCGTCGCGTGCAAGACCGGCGCTTTGGTCGCGCCCGCCCCCGGCGCGAGCGTCCGCGTCGGCCTGGCCGTCGTCGACAACGCGCGCTGCTACATGGGCCAGGGCCAGCCCTGCGACTACTGCGTCAAGGAATGCCCCGTGAAGCCCAAAGCCGTCTCCGTGACGGCGCGGGGACTTTCCGCCGGCGTGAACGCCGAGCTCTGCACCGGCTGCGGCGAATGCGCCCAGATCTGTCCCGCCAACGCGATCTCAATCGAGGCCATGCGATGATCAAACTCCTGCTCCTGTCGGCGCTCTTCTCCCACGCGGCCGAGGCCCCCACCCAGTTCCAGAAGGACGCCGCCCTGTTCCAGGCCAAGTGCGCCAAGTGCCACACCGTCGGCCGCGGCGACCGCGTCGGGCCCGACCTCAAGGGCGTGACCGAGCGCCGGGAGAAGGCGTGGCTCGTCGGCTTCATCACCCAGACGGCGACCTACCTCGACAACGACGCGGAGGCCAAGAAGCTCCTGGCCAAGTTCAACGGCGTGCGCATGGAGACGACCGGCATGAGCGCGGCCCAGGCCGAAGGCCTGCTGAGCTACGTCGACGCGGCGTCCAAGGGGCCCGTCGGCCCGGAGGAGGAGCCGGAGCCCGCGGTCGAGGACCCGGCGTCCAAGGTGCGCATCCCCGTCGAGGGACGCGGCCCCTGGCTGCCGGGGATCGCGCTGGCCTTGCTGCTCCTGGCGCTGGCCGTCGGGACCTGGCAGGCCGGCTTCGCCGCGCCCGCCGCCGCCCTCCTCGCTTTCTCCGCGGGCGCCGGCTATTGGAGCCTGGGGGGCCGCCAGTATCACCGCCTGCTGGGCGACCAGCAGGGCTTCGCCCCCGTCCAGCCGATCGCCTACTCGCACGCGACGCACGCCGGCAAGCTCAAGATCGACTGCCTGTACTGCCACTACGGCGCCGCGCGCAGCGACGTCGCCGGGGTCCCGCCGGTCTCGGTGTGCATGAACTGCCACAACGCCGTGCGCAAGACCGCCGGCGCCGCCGAGCCCGACCCCGGGATCGCGAGGATCGTCGCCGCCTGGGAGACGCGCCTGAGCAGCGCGCCGAGGTCCGTGGAGTGGACGAGGATCCACGACCTCCCCGACTTCGTCCACTTCTCCCATCGCGTCCACGTGGCCAACGACATCCGCTGCCAGGAGTGCCACGGGCCGGTCCAGGACATGGCCCGCGTCCGCCAGGCGTCGTCGCTCTCGATGGGCTGGTGCGTCAACTGCCACCGCCAGCAGAAAGCCGCCGCGCCGACGCACTGGAAGCGCACCGGGGGGCCGCTCGACTGCGCGGCCTGCCACTGGTGAGGATCGATATCATGAACGAAGAAGAGACGAAGAAGCAGAACGCCGAGGACGCGGCCGACGGCATCAAGCGCCGCGATTTCCTCCAGCTGATGGCGGGAAGCTTCGCGGCCCTGGCCGCCGGCGGCTGCCGGTTCCAGAAGCCCGCGGAGAAGGTCGTGCCGGCCCTCGTCGCTCCGGAGGAGGCCGCGCCCGGTCAGGCGGTCTGGTACGCGACGACCTGCGGGGCCTGCCCCGCCGCGTGCGGCGCCCTGGCGAAGGTGCGGGACGGCCGGCCGATCAAGCTCGAGGGCAACCCCGAGCATCCCGTCTCGCGCGGCGGCCTGTGCGCGCGCGGCCAGGCCTCTCTGCTCGATCTCTACGACTCCCAGCGCTACGCGTCCCCCCGCCTCGCGGGCGCGCCCACGGACTGGGACACCGCCGACCTCGAGGTCATCCGCGCCCTCGAGCGCGCGCGCTCGTCGGGCAAGGCCGTCCGCCTGCTCAGCGCGACCTGGGCCAGCCCCACGGCGCGCGCCGAGATCGCCCGCCTGCGCGCCCGCTTCCCGACCCTGCGCCACGTCGTCTACGACGAGCCCTCCTTGCTCGCGTCGGTCGCCGCGCATCGCCTCACGCACGGCCGCGCCGTCCTGCCGACCTACCATCTCGACAAGGCCAAGGCCATCGTCTCCTTCGACGCCGACTTCCTCGGGACCTGGGGCTCTCCGGTCCAGTACACGAAGGACTGGGCGGCCCGGCGCAAGCCGGACGCCGAGCCCAACCTCATGTCCTGGCACGCCCAGTTCGAGGCGCGGATGTCCCCGACGGGCGCCAACGCCGACCTGCGGGTGCCGGTCAAGCCCTCGGAGCGCTACGGCACCATCGTCGCCCTCGGCCGCCTGATTTCCCAGAAAATAAGCTGGAGCGGTCCGATGCCCGCCTCCGGGCCGACCTCGGTGTCGCGCTCGACGCTCCTCCAGACCGCCGACGCCCTCCTCTCCGAGCGCCGCCGGGCCGTGGTGCTGTGCGGCGGCGACGACGTCGCCTCGCAGGCCGCGGCCAACTGGATCAACCAGATGCTCGGCGCATACGAGCAGATCGCCGACCTGAGCCGCCCTTCCCGCGTCGCCGAAGGCGAGATCGGGGCCTTCGACGCGCTCCTGGGCGAGATGCGGCGCGGCGAGGTCGCCGTGCTGATCGTGCGAGGCTGCAATCCCGCGCAGGACCACCCGCGCTCCGAGGAATTCCGCAAGGCCGCCGCCAAGGTCGGCCTGTTCGTCAGCCTGGCGGGCCGGCCCAACGAGACCTGCAAGCTGGCGAGGATCGTCTGTCCGGAGCATCACCCGCTCGAGGCCTGGGCGGACCACGACGCGCACGGAGGAACGATCAGCCTTTCCCAGCCGGCGCTCTCTCCGCTGCGGGACACGCGCGACGCGCTCGAGACGCTCGCGCGCTGGGACGGGCGTCGGGCCACGGCGCACGAATCGATCCGCTCGTACTTCCGTTCGTCCGTCTTCCCTCGCCGGAAGAAGACCGGCTCGTTCGAGTCGTTCTGGGAGGACGCCGTCCGCGCCGGCGCCGTCGCCATCGACGACGGCGCCGGCAAAGGCGCCTTCGTCCCGTCGGCGCCGTCGACGCTGAAGGCGCCGAGGGCCCCGGGCGCCGGCTTCGAGCTCGTCGCTTACCAGAGCGTCGCCCTCGGCGACGGCCGCCAGGCCAACAACCCCTGGCTTCAGGAGCTCCCGGATCCCGTCGCCAAGACGACGTGGGGCAACTTCGCCGCCTTCTCCCCCGCCGACGCGAAGGCCCTCGGCCTCGTCGAGGGGCGCGTCGTGAAGCTGAGCGCCGGCGGCGTTTCCGTGGAGCTGCCCGCCCAGATACAGCCCGGCCAGGCCTCGGGGACCGTCGCCGCCGCCCTCGGCTACGGCCGCTCCGGCATCGGCGTGATGGCCGGGAACTTCCCCGTCGAGAAGATGCTCCCGATCGACTTCCTGCCCGCGAGCGGCGCCGACGTCATGCCCCTGTCGGGCGCGGCCGCCGTGACGGTGTCCTTGCTGCCTCGCTTCGAGCGCCTGGCCAAGACCCAGACCTACGACCACCTGGTCGATCCGCTGCTGGGCGAACGCCGCGACCACGTGCGCGAGACCGTGCTGGCGGACTACCTCCTGAACCCGCGCGCCGGCAACCCCGAGGAGGAGAAAGGCAAGAGCCTCTGGAAGGAGCACGAGTACGCGGGCCCGAAGTGGGGCATGGCCATCGACCTCAACTCCTGCACCGGCTGCTCGGCCTGCGTGCTGTCCTGCAACCTGGAGAACAACGTGCCGGTCGTCGGCAAGTCCGAGGTGGCCAAGAGCCGCGACATGCACTGGCTGCGCCTGGACCGGTACTACTCCGGGCCGCCCGACGCCGTCGACGGGAGCCCCGACGTCTCCTTCCAGCCGATGCTGTGCCAGCACTGCGGCAACGCCCCGTGCGAGACGGTCTGCCCGGTGCTCGCCACGGTCCACTCGACCGAGGGCCTCAACATGCAGGTGTACAACCGCTGCGTCGGCACCCGCTACTGCGCCAACAACTGCCCCTTCAAGACGCGGCGCTTCAACTGGTTCGACTACGCGCACGAGGACCTCAACGCGAACCTGGCGCTGAACCCCGACGTGACGGTCCGCTCTCGCGGGGTCATGGAGAAGTGCTCCTTCTGCGTGCAGCGCATCTACACCGCCAAGGCCGACGCCAAGGTGGAGGGGCGCGTGCTGCGCGACGGCGACGTCAAGCCGGCCTGCGCGCAGAGCTGCCCTGCGGAGGCGATCGTCTTCGGGGACCTCAACGACCCGAAGAGCAAGGCCGCCAAGCTCGCCAAGAGCGAGCGCTCCTACCGCGTGCTGGCCGAGCTGGGCGTGCAGCCCTCGGTCCACTACCTGACGAAGGTCCGCAACAAGAGGGTCTAATATATGTCCATCAGCCGCGTCTCTCCGCTTCGTGAGCCGCTCGTCGACGGCGTCAAGGACCTCGGGCAGATCACCCGCGACGTCTGCGACCCGCTCGACGCCGCCCCCACGGCCGCCTGGTACGGCGCCTTCGCCGCCGCGCTGGCCGCCCTCTCCTTCGGCGCGGTGATGGTGATCCATCAGGTCTGGACCGGCATCGGCGCCTGGGGCCTCAACAAGACCGTGGGCTGGTCCTGGGACATCACGAACTTCGTGTTCTGGGTCGGCATCGGCCACGCGGGGACCTTGATCTCGGCGATCCTGTTCCTGTTCCGACAGAAGTGGCGGACCTCGATCAACCGCTCGGCGGAGGCGATGACCATCTTCGCGGTGATGTGCGCGGGCATCTTCCCGCTCATCCACATGGGCCGCCCGTGGCTCGCCTACTGGGTCATGCCCTACCCGAACCCCATGGGCCCGCTGTGGGTGAACTTCCGCTCGCCGCTGCTGTGGGACGTGTTCGCCATCAGCACGTACTTCATCATCTCGGCGACCTTCTGGTTCGTCGGGCTGATCCCCGACCTGGCGACCTTGCGCGACCGCCTGCCCGCGGGCTGGCGCAAGAAGCTGTTCGCCGTCGCCAGCCTCGGCTGGTCGGGCTCGCACCGGACCTGGAGCCACTACGAGATGGTCTACCTGCTGCTCGCGGGGCTGGCCACGCCGCTGGTGTTCTCGGTCCACACCATCGTCTCCTTCGACTTCGCCACCTCGGTGATCCCGGGCTGGCACGCGACGATCTTCCCGCCCTACTTCGTCTGCGGCGCCATCTTCTCCGGCTTCGCGATGGTGCTGACCTTGATGATCATCGCCCGTAAGGTCATGAACTTCGAGGGCTACATCACCTTGCGCCACATCGATGCCATCTGCAAGGTGATCCTGCTGACCTCGATGATCGTCGGCCTCGCCTACTCGACGGAGTTGATCATCTCCTACTACAGCTCCAACCACTACGAGCGCTTCGCCTTCCTCAACCGCATCAAGGGCCCGTTCGCCGGGTTCTACTGGATGATGGTCTTCTGCAACGTCCTCGTGCCCCAGACGCTGTGGTTCGAGAGGATCCGTCGCGACGTGCGCGTGCTCTTCGTCATCTCGATCCTCATCAACATCGGCATGTGGCTCGAGCGCTTCGTGATCATCACGATCTCGCTGCACCGGGACTTCCTGCCCTCGAGCTGGACGGACTACTCGCCGACCTACGTCGAGATCGGGACCTACATCGGGAGCTTCGGGCTGTTCTTCACCTGCTTCCTGCTGTTCTGCCGCGTCCTGCCGATGATCGCCATCAGCGAGGTCAAGGGCGTGCTGAGCTACGCCCGGTCGGGTGAGAACAAGGAGAGCCACCATGGCCGCTAAGACTCTCGTCGGCGTCTTCGATTCGGACCACGCGGTGCTCGCGGCCGCCCGCGCGGCCCGCGAGAAGGGGCTCGACGTCCGCGACGCCTACACGCCGTTCCCGGTCCACGGCATGGACGAGGCCCTCGGCCTGCCGCCGTCGTGGCTGAGCCGCGCCTGCTTCGCCCTCGGCGCCGCGGGCCTGACCTTCGCCCTCGGCTTCCAATACTGGGTCTCGTTGTTCGACTGGCCGATGAACATCGGCGGCAAGCCCTTCGACGCGTCCCCCGCGCTGATCCCGATCGCCTTCGAGATCACGGTGCTCGTCGCCGGCGTCGGCACGGTCGTCACTTTGCTGGTCTTCCGCGGCCTGCTGCCCGGCAAGGCCGCGCCGTTCGCGGGCCTCGGAGCCACCGACGACAAGTTCCTGCTCGTCGTCGACGGCGCGGCCGAAGAGGCGCTGCGCTCCTTCTACCGGGAGCACGGCGCCGTCCGCGTCGAAGCGGTCGACGGAGGCGCGCGATGAAACGCCTCCTCATCCCCGCCGCTCTGGTGCTGGGCGCCGCGTCGGCGCTCGTCCTGGCCGCCCGCCGGGACCTCGCCGAGCCGCATCTGCGCCTGTTCGACGAGATGGTGAAGACCCCCGCCGCGAAGACGCAGACCGTCAACGCGCGCATGCCGGGAGGCCTCACCCAGCAGGCCGCCCCCGCCGGCACCTTCGCCCGCGGAGGGTCCCGCCTCGGCTTCGGACCCTCGGCGGAGGAGCGCGCCCGCGCGGCGCGCGAGCTCAAGAACCCCCTGCCCGTCTCGCTCGCCGGCCTCGAGCGCGGCCGCCGGGCCTACCAGAGCTATTGCCTCCATTGCCACGGGGCCAAGGGCCGCGGAGACGGCGGCGTCGCCAAGGCCTTCCCCGCGATGTCCTTCTCGTTGGCCGGGAAGTCCTCGTTCGACCTTCCCGACGGCGAGCTGTACCACATCATCGCCTTCGGCCGGAACAACATGCCGCCTCACTCGGCCCAGATCCCCGCCGACGACCGCTGGCGCGTCGTGCAGTACCTGCGCGAGCTCCAGAAGACCGAGATCGCCCGCCTCGGCCCCTTGGCGGAGATCCCCGAGGACCCGCGCCGCCTGCACCTCGTCTCCGAGGTCTACGGCAAGGAGCTGTTCGCCGCGAACTGCGCCTCCTGCCACGGCGCCGACGGCCGGCCGAGCCAGCCCGGCGTGCCGACCCTGCATCTCCCGTCGGTGCTCTCCATGGTCGACGACGGCTACTACATCGACATCATCACCCACGGCCGCAAGGGCACGCAGATGCCCGCGTGGGACAAGAGCCTGACGCGCACGCAGATGCTCAGCATCATCCGCCACCTGCGCACGTGGGACACGGCCGCGCCCGACCGCGCGATGGTCCTGGCCCACGCGAGCGACCCCAAGCGCGGCGAGGCGATCTACCGCGGCCGCTGCGCGGCCTGCCACGGCCGCCGCGGCGAGGGCGGCATCGGCAACACGCTCAACAGCCCCACCTTCCTGTCGATCGCGTCGCCCCAGTTCTTCCGCGACATGGTCATCAGCGGCCGCAAGCACACCGCCATGCCCGCGTCTTACAACCTCACGACCGGGGAGATCGGCGACCTCGTCTCCTACCTGCGCGGCTGGGCCCGTCCGAAGCACTCCCTGGCGGAGGTCCGCGCGCTGCTCCCGGGGGCCTCGGCCGAGATGGGCGCGAAGGTCTTCAACGCCCGCTGCGCCTCGTGCCACGGCGCCAAGGGCGAGGGCGGCATCGGCTCGCGGCTGAACAGCGATTCCTTCCTCAGCATGGCCGACGACGAGTTCATGTTCCGGGCCGTCTCGGAGGGACGCCCCGGCACGGCGATGCCGTCCTGGTACTTCCTGCCCTCGCGCGACATGGCGGACGTGCTCAAGTTCATCCGCTCCTGGCAGAAGAGCGCGCCCTTAGCGCTCGACCGGCCCGCCCGCCGCGGCGAGCCTGAGTTCGGCAAGCTCATCTACGACAAGGCCTGCGTCTCCTGCCACGGCCCCGAGGGCCGCGGCGGCGTGGGCGGCCAGATCGGCAACCCGGTCTTTCTCGCCTCGGCCAAGGACGAGTTCCTCTGGCGGACGGTCGCCTACGGCAAGCAGGGCAGCGGCATGCGCGGCTTCATGGAAGGCCGCGCCCTGGGGACCTTGATGTCGCTGAACTCCTCGGACATCGACCACGTCGTGTCGTACCTGCGCACTTTGGCCTCCAAGCCGCGCGTCGACCTCCTCGACCGGGAGTTCCCCGGCGCGTCGGCCGAGGTGGGCCGGGAGCTCTACCTCGGCAAGGGCGGCTGCTCGAAGTGCCACGGCCTCGAGGGCGAGGGCTCCAGCGGCCCCTCCCTCAACTCGCTCGGCTTCCTCAAGGCGGCCTCCAACGGCTACCTGGCCGCGACCGTCATGATGGGCCGGCAGGGCACGGAGATGCGCTCGTTCTCCCAGCAGGGGAACGTGGTGAGCCTCAGCCAGAAGGAGGTCATGGACCTCGTGGCCTTCATCCGGTCATGGGAGAAGGATCCTCCGACCGTCGTGCGCGTGATCGACCGCACCGGCAGCGCGGCCGCCGAGGGCGGCCTGCTCTTCAACAAGTACTGCCTCGCCTGCCACGGCGTCGAAGGCCGCGGCCAGGCGTCGGCGGGCGTCAAGGGCTACGCGCCCTCGCTCAACACGCCGGAGTTCCTGCGCGCGGCCGACGACGGCCTGCTGATGGCGACCATCGCCATCGGGCGCCCGAACACGCCGATGCGCCCCTTCGGCGCGGGAGCCGGCGGCGTGGCCGATCTGTCCGCCGCCGACATCCGCAAGATCGTCGCCTACATGCGCTCCTGGGAGAACACGAAATGAACCGCCGAAGACTACTCCCCCCCGAGGCCCGGGCCGCGTGCGCGGCGCTCGCCGTGCTGGGGGCCGCGTTCTTCCTCGCCGGCCTCAAGCTCGCCCCGCAGCGCGCCCTGGCCGGCTTCCTGCTCGGCAACACGTACTTCCTCATGCTGGCGATCACCGCACTCGTCTTCATCGCCGTCCAGAACCTGGTCGGGGCGGGCTGGCCGACGCTGTTCCGCCGCGTTCCCGAGGCGATGACCGCCTACCTCCCCGCCGGCGCGCTGGGGATGCTGGTCGTGCTGCTCGGGTCGCATTCGCTCTATCACTGGGCGCACGAGACGGCCGCCGTCCACGACCCGGTGCTCCACGCCAAGGCCGGCTACCTGAACCTGTCCTTCTGGTCGCTGCGCGCCGTCGCGATCCTCGTCCTTTGGTGGGTGTTCTCGCGCGCGCTGTTGATGAATTCGCGCCTGCAGGACGCGGACGGGGACGTCGAGCGCACGCACAAGAACAAGCGCCTGTCGGCCGCCTTCCTGGTCGTTTTCGGCGCGACCTTCACGCTCGCCTCCATCGACTGGGTCATGTCGCTCGAGCCGCACTGGTACAGCACGATGTTCCCGTGGTACATGTTCGGCGGCGCCTTCCTCCACGCGCTGGCCGTCATCGCCCTGCTGACGCTCCTGCTGAACCGCGCGGGCCTGTTCCCTCAGCTCAACGAGCACCACCGCCACGACTTGGGCAAGTACGTGTTCGGCTTCGGCGTGTTCTGGGCCTACCTCTGGTTCTGCCAGTTCCTCCTCATCTGGTACGCGAACATCCCGGAGGAGACCGCCTACTACTCGCTGCGCTCCTCCCCGAGCTGGATGACCGTGCAGGCCCTGAGCCTGCTCGCCAACTTCCTCGTCCCCAGCGCCCTCCTGCTGCGCGTACGCGCCAAGAAGGACGGCCGCGTCCTGCTCGCGGCCTGCGCCTCGGTGTGCGTCGGGCGGGGGCTCGACCTGTTCGTGATGATCATGCCCTCGGTGAGCGGCGCGTCCGCCCGGCCCCACTGGGTCGACCTCCCGATCTTCCTGGGACTCGCGGGCGTTTTCATCCTCCTCTTCGACCGGGCCTTCGCCTCCGCGCCCGCCGTCCCGGAAAAGGACCCTTATCTCGTCGAGAGCCTCCATCACCACGGCTGACGTACGGCGACGGATTGAACCACAAAGTCACAAAGACACGAAGAACGAACGGCTTGGAGGTTAACGGCGTACTGCCGCGGCCGTTAACCATTCTTTCTGTTGCCGTTCTTCGTGTCTTCGTGTCTTTGTGGTTCGTCCTTTCCGTCTCTCTCTCGCGCGCGGCCGAGGCGCCGCGCGCCAGTCGTCTCGCCGAGGAGAAGAGCCCGTACCTTCTCCAGCACGCCTCCGATCCCGTGGACTGGCGGCCCTGGGGCCCGGAGGCCTTCGCCGAGGCGAAGCGCGCGGACAAGCCGGTCTTCCTGTCCATCGGCTTCTCGACCTGCCTCTGGTGCCATGTGATGCAGCGCGAGTCGTTCCGGGACCCCGCGATCGCGGCCCTGCTCAACGAACGCTTCATCCCCGTCCTCATCGACCGAGAGGAGCGCCCCGACGTGGACCGCGTGTACATGAACGCCGCCCAGGCCGCCGGCTGGAGCGCCGGATGGCCGCTGAACCTGTGGCTGACCCCGGAGCGCAAGCCTTTCTTCGGCGGCTCGTATTTCCCTCCCGAGGCGAAAGGCGATCTCCCCGGGCTCAGGCCTCTGCTCGCCCGCGTCGCCGAGCTGTGGCGCACGCGGCGCGAGGACGCCGTGCGCGACGCGGAGGACGCCGGCCGCGCGCTCGAGGCCTACACGCGCGTCGAGGCGAGCACGGGCCCTCTCGACGCCTCGTCGCTCGACGCGGCCTTCCGCGCCTACCGTTCCGCCTTCGACGCGGAGCACGGCGGCTTCGGCCCCGCGCCGAAGTTCCCGATGCCGTCCGCCCTGTCCTTCCTGCTCCGCTATCACGCGCGCACCGGGAACAAGGAAGCCCTGGCCATGGCCGTGAAGACCCTGCGCGCGATCGGAGAAGGCGGCCTCCACGATAAGATCGGAGGCGGCTTCCACCGCTACGCGAGCGACGCGGCGTGGACCAGGCCGCACTACGAGAAGATGCTCGGCGACAACGCCCAGCTCGCCTCCGTCTTCCTCGACGCGCACCGCGCGACGGGCGACCCGGCGTTCGCGCGGACGGCCCGCGAGACCCTCGACTACCTCCTGCGCGATATGGCGCGCCCCGACGGCGGATTCCACACCGCCGAGGACGCCGACGAGGAGTATTACGCCCGGACTAGCGCCGCGGCGCGGGCCGCGCGCCCCCGCCCGGCCAAGGACGACAAGGTCATCGCCGGCCACAACGGCCTGGCGATCTCGGCGCTGGCCAAGGGCGCGGCCGTCCTCCGCGAGCCGCGCTACCTGAAAGCCGCGCGGAAGACCGCCGGCTTCCTGCGCGACGAGCTGTACGACGCGAAGGAGGGCAGACTCTACCGCCGCTGGCGCGAGGGCGAGCGCGCGATCCCCGGCTTCGCCGACGACTACGCGCTGACGGCGGCGGGCCTGCTCGACCTGCACGAGGCGGCCTCGGAGCCCGAATGGCTCGCGCTGGCCGCGCGCCTGGCGCAGGCCGAGCCGGCGCGCGATCCCGAGCTCCCGGCCCCGGACCTGGACGCCGAGGACGGCCCGCTTCCCGCCGCCGCATCCGTCTCGGCGATGAACGGCCTGCGCCTGCGCGCGCTCACCGGCCGCCCGGAGTTCGGCGCCGCGGCCGAGAAGACTTTGGAGCGCTTCGCCGGCCGCATGGCGAGCGCGCCCCGCTCCCTGCCCGCGATGCTGTGCGCCCTCGACTTCAAGCTCACGAGAGCGAAGCGCTGATGCGGGTTCGGATGAGGCGTCGCGGGCTTGGCTTCCAGCTAAGTCAACACGCACTCCCATCGATGGGAGTAAAATTAACGGAAACGCAATTGCGCGCCCCCGGCTGATGCGCACAATGGGTTTTTCAGCGGCCTGCTACCGGGCGTGAGCCTTGCGGCGAGCGGGCGCGGGCCGCTTGGCCAAGGTGATCAGGGCGCGCATCATGTCCATCGTCGTCACGATGCCCGCGAGCTTGTCGCCGCGGGTGATCAGGACGCGATGGATGTGGCTGTCGATCATGACCTTGGCCAACTTCTCCACCGGGGTGTTCTCGTCGAGCGAGATCGCGCCCGGGGTCATGATCTGCTCCACGCGGGTGCGGTCCATCTCCTCGATGTGCAGGCCGGCGGCGCGGGCGGTGTCGTCGAGGTCGCGGTGATAGGAGGGAACGCCGACGGGCCCTTCCCGGCGCGTGCGCACGAGGTCGGTCTGGGACACCACGCCGAGGATCGCGCCCACCTCGTCGACGACGGGCGCGCCGCTGATGGACTTCTCCTCGAAGATCTTCGTCAGCTCGGGGACGGTGAGCCAGCTCTCCACCGTGACGACCTTCTTATGCATGATGTCCTTCGCGAGCATAAAAGCCTCCCGGGCGGAGCCGTCCGCCTCGATTGTAACTACGCAACATTTCGACTCAAAAAAGGTCACCGGCCCGTCAGGGCTTCCAGCCCTTCGGCTGATGCCCGCAGGACGGGTCCTCGGCGAAGATGTCCCCGGTGATCGCCCAGGAGCGCGCGCGGGAGCCGCCGCACACCTCGCGGTACTCGCAGACGCCGCAGCGCCCCTTCAGCTTGCCGTGGTCGCGCAGGTCGCGGAACATCTCGTCCTGGCGGTACACCGTCGCCAGGTCGTCGACGCGCACGTTGCCGCGGCGCACCGGCAGGAACCCCGAGGGGCAGATGTCGCCGAGGTGGTCGACGAACATGAAGCCGTCGGCGGCGTTGACCGCGCGCTTGGGCAGGCGCAGGCCCGCGCGCAGGCTGGCGGGGCGGGCGACGGTGCGCTCGACGCGGGCGGCGGCGCCCTCGCCGGCGTGGACCTCCTGCTGCAGCGCGTAGCGGCGGAAATGCTGCCCCTCCGTGAGCTTGACGACGAAGGGCTGCTCCTGGGTCATCTTGCGCAGCTTGGCGAAGCCCTCCTCGAACTGCGCCGGGGTCAGGCCGCCGAGCTTGGCGCCGCGCCCGACGGGGATCAGGAAGAACACCTCCCAGAAGGCGATGTCGAGCGTGGTGACGAGCTCGGCGACCGCGTCGAACTCGCGCCAGTTCCAGGCGCCGAAGCAGGAGTTGATCTGGATCGGGATGTCGAGCTCGCGGGCCTGCTTGGCCGCGCGCAGGACCGTGTCGAAGGCCCCGGGGGTGCGGCGGAAGGCGTCGTGGGAGGCGACGGTGGCGCCGTCGATGCTGAAGGCGAGCTGGTCCACGCCGGCTTCCTTTAGAGACGCCAGGCGCTCGCGCGTCAGGTTGGGCGTCGCGGCCGGGATGGTGCCCATGCGCAGGCCCGCGGACTTGCCGTGGCGGATCAGCTCCTCTAGATCCTTGCGGTTGAGCGGGTCGCCGCCGGACAGGATCATGATCGGGGTCCCCATCGCCTTGACCGAGTCGATGAGCTTCTTGCCCTCGGCGGTGGTCAGCTCGTTGGGATCGACCGTGGTGTCGGCGTTCGCCCGGCAGTGGTCGCAGGCCAAGGCGCAGGAACGGGTCGATTCCCAGATGACGAGGAGCGGGGCCGAGGAGAAGTCGAAGGGAGCGGGCTGCGCCCCGGGGTGCTGGGATATGTTGGTCATGTCTCATTCTTTAGCAACATAACGGCCAAAGACATCCGTGCCGTCAATAAGAACACAAATTACATGGGGTTGGCAGTTCTGTTGCTTGGCAGTGGTCATGGAATCTTCACAACGGATATTCGTCGTCGGGCTCAACCACCTGAACGCCTCGGTTTCCTCCCGCGAGAAGGCGGTCGTGTCCTCTCAGAACCTCCCGGAGATCCTCGCCGAGCTCAAGGCCCTCGTTCCCTTGGACGAGGTCGTCGTGCTCTCCACCTGCAGCCGCGTGGACGTATTCGCGGTGTGCGACGACGCGCGCCGCGGCGGCGACCTCGTCCGCGAGTGGTTCATGCAGCGCGCCGGCGCCGAGATCGTCCCCTCCCTTTATCAGCGCGAGGGCCAGGACGCCCTCCTCCACCTCTTCCGCGTCGCCGCGGGCCTCGACTCCTGGATCATCGGCGAGACCGAGATCCTCGCCCAGACCAAGACGGCCTATCAGTCCGCCCTCGCCCGCGGCTTCACGCGCCGCGTCCTCAACCGCGCGTTCCAGTCGGCGATCGCGGCGGGCAAGGACGTGCGCAGCGCCACCGGCATCCAGAACGGCGTCCACTCCATCGGCGGCGCCACCGCGCTGATGGCCAAGCGCATCTTCGGAGACAAGGAGGGCGGCGGCATCCTCGTGTTCGGCGCGGGACAGACGGCCGAGGCCGTGGTCCGCCACCTCGCCGCGAAGAAGTTCGACAAGATCGTCGTCGCCAACCGCACCGTCGAGAACGCGCGCGCCATCGCCGACAAGCTCGGCGGCGAGGCCGTCTCCCTCGACGCCGGGCTCGAGCTGCTGGAGCGCGTCGAGGTCGCCGTCTTCTCCGCCTCCGTGAGCGAGTACCTGCTCACCGCCGGCCTGATGGCCCGCGTGCTCGCCAAGCGCCGCAAGCCCCTGTTCCTCGTCGACCTCGGGGTGCCGCGCAACGTCGAGCCCGCCTGCGCCAAGCTCGACTCGGTCTACCTGTACGACCTCGACGACCTCAAGCGCATGATCTCCGACAGCATGGAGGGCAAGCTCGCCGAGAAGGACCGCGCCGAGGCGCAGGCCGCCGCGGCCGCGCTCGACTGCCGCGCCGAGATGGACAAGCCGCCGCGAACCGCTCCCGCGCCCCGGGAGACGGCGGCCTCCGCGGAGGCCGCATGAAGACCTTGCTCCAGGCGCCGCCGGCCATCCCCATCCTCCGCCACGCGACGCGCGAGGAGTGGCGGCGCTTCCTGGAGTTGGCCCCGGCGCACGATTACCGCCCGGGCAACGTCCTTTTCTACCAGGGCAACCAGCCGCTCGGCCTGCATTTCATCAGCAGCGGCCGGGTCAAGCTCATCAAGGAAGACCGCGCGGGGCGCCGCCAGATCGTCCGCCTCGTGCAGGGCCCCGACCTGCTCGGCGACCGCTCGTTCTTCGCCGAGAAGCCCTACCGCTGCACCGGGGAGGTCATGGAGGACGCCACGGTCCGCTTCCTCCAGCCCCACCATTTCTGGGCGATCTTCGGCCGGAACCCGGACACGCTGCGCCTCCTCGCGCAGCGCTTCGCCGAGGAGCTCGGCCGCGCCGAGGACTACATGCACTGCATCTCGGTGTGCACGATCGACGCGCGCATGGCCACGCGCCTGCTCAACGCGTCCCGGCGCCCCGACCTCGCGCGGGCCCCGAAGGGCGAGTTCATCCTGACCGAGACCCGCACCGAGCTGGCCCAGGTCCTGGGGACGACCCCGGAGGCCGTCAGCCGCTCCCTGTCCAAGCTTTGCGCCAAAGGCCTCATCGCCGTGGACGGCCGCCGCGTGCGCGTCCTCAACGAGGAGCGCCTGCGGCTGTCGGCGTGCCTGCACGACTCGTTGAATTAGCAACAATCCGAGATATCTCGGCTGGATCTCCTCCCATTTCTTCGGCGACCTCGACGCCTGGACGACGATGTCCTCGGGGAACGACGGGAACACGGCGATGAGCCGCCCGCCGCCGTTATAGAGAAGGTCGAAGCGCCGAAGATGAAGGACCTTGATGTTCGCCATCTCGACCTGCAGGATGTTCAGGCCGCGCGCGCTGAACGGCTCGGGAGGCGCGATCGAGTCGAGCTCGATCGGCACGACGTACGAGCCGTCGGGACGGGCGACCTTCGGCCGCACGAGCAGGCCCTCGCGCGGGACGACCTGGAGCAGATCGAGCTCGCCGAGGAGCTCGTAAGCGGGGGTCTTCGCGATATCGACGGGGGCGGCCTCTCCCGCGGCCGCCGGGACCGCGAGGGAAGCGACGAGCGTCATCAGCAGGGAAAAGCGCATGCGGCAGTATCTCAAATCCGATGATCGCGGAACAGCGGCCCAGGTCATAGAAGGTTTACGTTTCCGGTTGGGCAACAATCCGGCCATTCAAAAGATTGTGTGGTACAATACGCCCCCATGAGCGCAAAGCCCGGCGTCCGGTCCTCGCGCATCCCCCAGGAGCTGTGGCTCCAGGCGCTCCTCTTCCTCGGCATCGTCGCCTTGCCCGTCCTGCTCGCGAGCCTGACCGGAGCCGTCGCCTTCCACCGCAGCAAGTCCGTCCAGTTCTGCTCCTCCTGCCACATCATGGAGCCCTTCGTGCAGGGCGTGGAGAACTCCAAGAGCGAGCTGCTCTCCGCGAAACACTTCCAGCGCCACTGGATCAACCACAACTCCTGCTACACCTGCCACACGGACTACGACTTCCTGGGGCCGATGACCGCGAAGATCCGCGGCCTGCGCCACCTCTACGCCAACGCCCTCGGCACGAACGAGCGCCCGAAGCTGTACAAGCCCTTCCCCAACGGCAACTGCCTGCAGTGCCACGGCGACACCTTCAAGTACCTCGAGCAGGAGGTGCACGTCCCGATGCTCGAGCAGCTGAAGAACAACGAGGCCTCGTGCATCGACTGCCACGGGCCGGTCCATCCGCAGGGAGACGGGTCATGAACCGCCAAGCCAAGTACGCGATCGCCTGCGTGGCCTTCATGCTGGCCACCGCCGTCCCCTGCCTGGTCAAGACCACGCCCGTGACGATGTCCCTGTTCTTCTTCGCCGGGATCCCCGTCCTGATCCTGGGGATGTTCTTCTACGCGTCCTCGCTGATCCAGTTCCTCAAGAGCCACTGGGTCTGAAAGTCCGGCCAAAAATGGCGTCGACGGGAATTTGTTATAATCGCCTCATGAGAACTTTTCTCCCCTCCTTCGTCGTGCTGTCCTCCGTTTTCCTGACCGCCGCCTGCGGCGAGGAGACGATCACCCGCGCGCGCGTGCCCAAGGAAGCGGCCCCCGCCGCCGAGGCGCACGGCCCCGGCGACGGCCACGACCACGGCGACCACGCCGGACACGACCACGCCGCCGCCCCGGGCCTGAAGTGGACCTTGCCCTCCGGCTGGAAGGAGACCCCCGGCACCGGCATGCGCCTGGCGACCTGGACTCCCCCGGGCGGGCTCAAGACCGAGGGCACCGTCGTCTCCCTGCCCGGCGACTCGGGCGGCGAGCTGGCCAACGTCAACCGCTGGCGCGGGCAGATCGGCCTGCCGCCGACCGACGAGGCGGGCATGAAGGCCGCCCGCGCGACGGTCTCCTCCAAGGCCGGCCCCGTGGCCGTCTACGACCTCACGAGCGAGGGCGAGTCCAAGACCCGCCTGATCGCCGCCGTCGTCAAGACGGGCGACACCACGTGGTTCTTCAAGCTGATGGGCGAGGCCGCGGCGACCGAGTCCGCGCGGCCCGGGTTCCTGGCCGCCCTCAAGAGCCTGACCCCCTGATGCGCAGGACCGACGCGCTGAGCCGTCTCGTCGACGCGCTCAGCTCGCTGAAGCTCACGCTCGCCTGCCTCGCCTTGCTGATGGTCCTCGTCGTCGCCTGCACCTTGGCGCAGGTCAACCTCGGCATCCATCTCGCCGTCGAGCGCTACATCCGATCCTTCCTGGTCTGGTGGTCGCCCGAAGGCTCGTCCCTGCGCGTCCCGATCTTCCCCGGCGGCGGCCTGGCCGGCGGCCTCCTCCTGATCAACCTGCTCCTGGCGCAGTTCCGGCGCCTGGAGCTGTCCTGGCGCAAGGCCGGGCTGTGGGTCGTGCACGTCGGCCTCGCGCTCCTCTTCATCGGGGAGTTCGCGACCGCGATGCTCCAGGTCGAGAGCAACATGGCGATCGAAGAGGGTCAGACGAAGAGCTTCAGCGAGGACTACCGCCGCATGGAGGTCGTCGTCACCGACGCGACCGACAAGGAGTTCGACGAGGAGACCGCCATCCCCGACTCCCGGCTCGAGACCGCGCGGGAGGTCTCCGACCCGGCGCTCCCCTTCAAGCTGGTCGTGCGCGCCTACCACGAGAACGCCGCGCTGTCGATGGGCGGCGCCCCGTCGGGCGCCACCGCGGGCGTCGGCGCGGGCATGTCCGTCACCCCGCAGCACCCGGTGACGGCCGACGGCGAGCAGAACACCGCCGTGGCGCTAGTCGAGCCCGTGCTCAAGGACGGGAAGAGCCTCGGCGTGTACCTGCTCTCCAACGGCCTCGGCGCGCCCCAGGGCTTCATCCACGAGGGGCGGAGCTGGAAGCTGGCGCTGCGCCTGCGCCAGTACCGCCATCCGTTCTCGCTGACGCTCAAGGACTTCAAGCACGACCGTTATCCCGGGACGAACATCCCCAAGAACTTCTCGAGCCTCGTGCGCCTGAAGGACCCGGCGGCCGGGGACGACCGCGACGTGCTGATCTACATGAACTCCCCCCTGAGGCACGGCGGCCTGACCTTCTACCAGGCGAGCTTCGGCAAGGACGACACGCTCTCGGTCCTGCAGGTCGTGCGCAACCCCGCGTGGACGCTTCCTTACGTGTCCTGCGTGCTGGTGTCGCTGGGCCTGCTCTGGCACTTCGGCGTGATGCTGAGGAAGTCCCTGTCCTCGAGGAGCGCATGAAGCTGAACCGGCTGCAGACGGCGGTGTTCGCCGGCGCCCTGGCGCTGGCCGCGTGGCCGCTCGCGGCCCCCGCGCCGAAGTCCGATTTCGACCTCGCGGCCTTCTCCCGCCTGCCCGTCCTCGAGGGCGGCCGGGTCAAGCCGATGGACAGCTTCGCGCGCAGCGCGATGCTCTCGATGAGGAGCAAGCAGACGGTGCGGGTGGACGGCAAGTCCCTGCCCCCGGCGCGGTGGCTCCTCGACGCGATGTTCAAGCCCGAGGCCGCCGACACCTACCCCGCCTTCGTCGTCGACGACCCCGAGGTCCTGGGCCTGCTCGGCCTCGACCAGGGCAAGACCCGCTATTTCGCCTACTGGCAGCTCGAGGGCAAGCGCGACGAGATCACGAACCAGGCGATGGCCGCCGACAAGATCGAGAGCGGCCGGCGCACGCGCTTCCAGAAGGCGGCGCTCGCCCTCAGCGGCCGGCTGAGCCTGTACGAGAGCGTCAAGAACACCTTCATGGTCTCCGGCCAGGGCGACCCCGTGATGGAGATGGCGGCGTTCAGCTCTTTGCTCCCGGCCGCGATGAAGGCGTTCCACGGGAAGAAGCCCACGGACAAGGACCGCCGCGTCATGGCCGCGCTGTCGGAGATGATCCAGCGCTACAACTTCCTCGCCCAGTCGGCGGCCTTCAAGGCCATCCCCCCGAGGGAGGGCGCCCCCGCCGACGACTGGACCAACACCGGCGAGGCCCTCGGCAACCCGACCCGCGGGCTGAACCCCCATCCGAGCCTGGCGTCCTTCGCCCTCATGGGCCGCGCCTACCGCGCCGGAGACGCCGCCGGCTTCAACGCCGCGCTGATGGAACATGCGGGCTGGGTCGCCCGCTACCGGCCCGAGGCCGCGCGCTCGGCCCGCGCCGAGACGCTCTTCAACAAAGCCTCCCCCTTCGTCTCCGGCATGGCGCTGTACCTGACGGCCCTCCTGCTGGTCTTCGCCGCCTGGGCGACCCGGCGCGAGGACGTCGCCGCCGCCGCGCGCGCGCTGGCCCTGGCCGCCTTCGCCGTGCACTCCGCGGGCCTGCTGGCGCACAGCGTCCTGCAGGGCCGCCCTCCGGTCACCAACCTCTACTCGTCGGCGGTGTTCGTGGGCTGGGCGGCCGCCGCGCTCGGGCTGTTCGCCGAGCGCATCCACCGGAAGGGCTTCGCCGTCGCCGGCGCGTGCGCCATCGGCTTCACGACCTTGATCATCGCCCATCACCTGAAGTCGAGCGGCGACACGATGGAGATGATGCGCGCGGTCCTGGACTCCAACTTCTGGCTGGCGACGCACGTCGTCACGATCACGATCGGCTACAGCTCGACCTACCTCGCGGGCATGCTCGGCATCGCCTGGGTCGCGCGCCGCCATCTCCTCGCCAAGCCGGACCCGGCGGCCTCCAAGGCCCTGTCCGACCTGGCCTACGGCGTCGTCGCCTTCAGCCTGTTCTTCAGCTTCGTCGGCACCGTCCTCGGCGGCATCTGGGCCGACCAGAGCTGGGGCCGGTTCTGGGGCTGGGACCCCAAGGAGAACGGCGCCCTGCTGATCGTGCTTTGGAACGCCATCATCCTGCACGCCCGCTGGGGCGGCTACGCGCGCGAGCGCGGCATCATGCTGATGACGATCTTCGGGAACATCATAGTCAGCCTCTCCTGGTTCGGCGTCAACATGCTCGGCATCGGCCTGCACTCCTACGGCTTCATGGACTCGGCCTTCCTGTGGCTGTCGGCGTTCTGCGCGTCTCAGCTCGTCCTCATGCTCCTCGGCGCGCTGCCCCCGCGCTTCTGGGCCGAGCACCGCAAAGAAGCCTAAAGCGCGAACGACGGGCCGTCAGCCGACTGTTTCCGGAAACAGTTCAACGCGGCTCCTTCGGGCCAGGGCCTCTGGCGGTCGTCCCGTTGCAGGGTTACCCTATACCTATGAACCCCGATCAGTGGACGCATAAGACCCAGGAAGCCTTCCGCGACGCCCAGTCGGCGGCGGAGCGCCGCGGCCACCCCGAGCTGACCCCCGAGCACCTGCTCGCGGCACTCCTCGCCCAGGACGGCGGGGTCGTCCCGGAGACCCTGAAGAAGGCGGGCATCGACCCGCGCGCGGCCGCCGCCGAGGTCGAGCGGTTCTTATCGAGGAAGCCCCAGGTCCAGGGCGGCAAGCTCCACGCCTCCGCGTCCCTCGACCTCGTCCTGCTCAAGGCCGAGGAGCGGATGAAGCTGTTGAAGGACGAGTTCGTCTCGGCCGAGCACGTCCTGCTCGGCATCCTCGACGCCGGCAGCGACGGCGCGCGCCTGCTCGCCAAGCTCGGCCTGACGCCGGACAAGTTCCTCGCCGCGCTGACCCAGACCCGCGGCTCGCAGCGGGTCACGTCCCAAGAACCCGAGGCCACCTATCAGGCCCTCGAGAAATACGGGCGGGACCTCACCGCCGCCGCCCGCCGCGGCAAGCTCGACCCGGTGATCGGCCGCGACGGCGAGATCCGCCGCGTCATCCAGGTGCTCTCCCGCCGCACGAAGAACAACCCCGTGCTGATCGGCGAGCCGGGCGTGGGCAAGACCGCCATCGTCGAGGGGCTGGCCCAGCGCGTGGCCTCCGGCGACGTGCCGGAGGGCATAAAGGAGAAGGCCGTGATCTCCCTCGACCTCGGCGCGCTGATCGCCGGAGCCAAGTACCGCGGCGAGTTCGAGGAGCGGCTGAAGGCCGTGCTCAAGGAGATCGCCGCCCAGGAGGGCCGCGTCATCCTCTTCATCGACGAGCTGCACACCCTCGTCGGCGCGGGCGCCGCCGAGGGCGCCATGGACGCGGCCAACCTGCTCAAGCCGATGCTCGCCCGCGGCGAGCTGCGCTGCGTGGGCGCGACCACGCTCGACGAGTACAAAAAAGGGATCGAGAAGGACGCGGCGCTCGAGCGGCGCTTCCAGACCGTCCTGGTCGACGAGCCGTCCATCGAGGACACCATCGCGATCCTGCGCGGCTTGAAGGAAAAATACGAGGTGCACCACGGCGTGCGCGTCCGCGACGCCGCCTTGGTGGCCGCCGCTACCTTGTCCTCGCGCTACATCCCCGACCGCCAGCTCCCCGACAAGGCCATCGACCTCATCGACGAGGCCGGAAGCCGGCTGCGCATGGAGATCGATTCGCTGCCGGCCGAACTCGACCAAAATGAGCGCGACATCCGCCGCCTCGAGATCGAGGCCACGGCCCTCAAGAAGGAGACCGACACCGGCTCCGCCGAGCGGCTGAAGGCCATCGAGAAGGAGCTCAAGCGCCTGAAGGCGGAGTCCGCCGACCTGCGCGAGCATTGGAAGAAGGAGAAGGACCTGATCGGGGAGCTGCGCGGCTTCCAAAAGCAGGTCGAGGAGCTCAAGGCCGACGAGCAGAAGGCGGAGCGCGGCGGGGACCTCGCGCGCGCCGCCGAGGTCCGCTTCGGCAAGGTGCCGGAGCTCGAGAAGCGCGCCGAGAAGCTGCGCAAGGATCTCGCGGCCCTGCAGAAGGAGAGGTCGCTTCTGAAGGAAGAAGTCGGAGAGGAGGACGTCGCCGGCGTCGTCGCGCGCTGGACGGGCGTCCCGGTCGAGCGCCTGCTCGAGGGGCAGGCGGCGAAGCTCCTGCGCATGGAGGACCAGCTCCACAAGCGGGTCATCGGGCAGGAGGCGCCGGTGAAGGCCGTCTGCGAGGCCGTGCGGCGCGCGAGATCGGGTCTCTCGGACCCAAACCGGCCCACCGGCGTGTTCCTGCTGATGGGGCCGACCGGCGTCGGCAAGACGGAATTGGCGCGGGCCCTGGCCGAGTTCCTGTTCGACTCGGACAAGGCGATGATCCGCATCGACATGTCGGAGTACATGGAGAAGCACGCCGTCGCCCGGCTCATCGGGGCGCCCCCCGGCTACGTCGGTTATGAAGAAGGAGGACAGCTCACGGAAGCCGTGCGGCGCAAGCCGTACTCCGTCGTCCTCCTCGACGAGATCGAGAAGGCCCACCCCGACGCCTTCAACGTGCTCCTGCAGGTCATGGACGACGGGCGGCTCACCGACGGACAAGGCCGGACGGTGAACTTCACGAATACCGTCGTCATGATGACCTCCAACGCGTCGAAGGACGAGCTCAAATCCCGCTTCCGCCCGGAATTCCTGAATCGCCTCGACGACATCCTCGAGTTCTCGAGCCTCGACCAGGCGCACCTGCGCCGCATCGTCGAGGTCCAGCTCGAGTCGGTGCGCAAGCGCCTCGCCGAGCGGCGCATCGAGCTGACGCTCACCGACGCGGCGAAGGACGCGCTGGCGAAGGAAGGCTACGACCCCGCCTACGGCGCGCGCCCGCTCAAGCGCGCCATCTCCCGGCTCGTCGTCGACCCGGTAGCGCGCATGCTGCTGACCGGCGAGATCAAGGACGGCCAGCAGGTCGAGGCCGACGCGGGCAAGGACGGCCTGGCCTTCCGCACGGCCGGACGGAAGAAGGCGGCTCCCGCCCCGTAATAATTCCGTAACAAAATCCGGGCGATACTGTTTTCGCAGCCGGGCAAGGCCGTTCCCTCCTCGCGGCGCCTACGGGCGCCGCTTGCCGGATCCCCCCACGGACGCACGCCTATGGCTCAGGAGGCCGCAACGCATTGATCAAGTCCATCGATAACAACGCCATCGGTCAGTACCTCGCCGAGATGGGGAAGGTGCCCCTGCTCACCCGCCAGGAGGAGACTCATCTCGCCCGCGAGATCGAGACCGCCGGAGGGGAGCTGCGGCGCCTCGTCCTCGGGTCGCCGGTCGCCCTGCGGCAGGTCCGGAACTGGGCCGAGCTCATCAAGGCCGGACACATGGACGCCAAGGAGCTGATGCCGCGGGGCACGCCCACGCGGGCGCAGATCGGCGCGATGCGCCGCAAGGTCCTGCTGGTGGCGCGCGCCATCGGGCGCGGCGCGAAGGGCGCGACGGTCGTCGACCGGATCGACGCCCTCGGGCTCCACGAGGAGAAGGTGCGGCGGCTGACGAACCGGGTCCGCGACCAGGCGCGCCGCCTGCGCGACGGGCGGCCGACCGACCCGCTGCCGATGACGCCCGCGAGCCTCCTCGAGCTCGACGAGAGGATCGCCGCGCTCGAGGACCGCGTCGAGGCGGCCAAGTCCGGCCTGCTCCGCGCCAACCTGCGCCTGGTGATCTCCATCGCCAAGACGTTCAACTCGGACAAGCTCGAGATGGCGGACCTGATCCAGGAAGGAAGCCTCGGCCTGATCCGGGCGGTGGAGAAGTTCCGCTGGGCGATGGGCTACAAGTTCTCCACCTACGCCACCTGGTGGATCCGCCAGGCCATCCAGCGCGCCATCGTGGACAAGGAGAAGACGATCCGCATCCCGGTCCACATCCGCGAGGATTACTCGCGCCTCAAGAAGGTCCTGCGCGACGGCGGCCGCGACCCGCGCGCCGCCGAGACGCGCAGGATCCAGGAGATCCAGGCCGCCATGCAGGAGCCCGTCTCGCTGGCCCACCAGGTCGGCGAGGACGGCGACGGCACCCTGGAGGCGCTGCTCGAGGACACGACGCTGCCGACGCCGCACGCGACGGCCGCGGACGCGATCCGCCGCGACGAGATCTGGAAGTGGATGTCCCACCTCGACAAGCGCGAGGCGGGCGTGATCACGATGCGCTTCGGGCTGGACGGCTCGTCGCCGCGTTCCCTGGACGAGGTCGGACGGGCCATGCGCGTGACCCGCGAGCGGGCGCGCCAGATCCAGCTGCAGGCGATCAACAAGC
The DNA here is from genome assembly GCA_016182905.1 of Elusimicrobiota bacterium. NCBI lineage: Bacteria > Pseudomonadati > Elusimicrobiota > Elusimicrobiota bacterium. The sequence goes on along the minus strand of JACPFR010000005.1, from coordinate 185,155 downwards.
TGCGCGGCTCCTCGAACAGCGAGCGCATGAAGGATTACTGGTCCTCCTAGCCGCGCCTGGTCGCATCGTTGCGGCGGAGATATCAGGGATCGGATCCTCCCGGGAGGACCGTGCCATGAAATCCGAGAAACGTGAGCTCTATTTCGTCGCGACCATCCTCGCGGTCACCCTCGCCGCGGGAGGTTATTTCGCGTACCGCCATCGGGCCCCCTCGCAGGAGCGCGTGGCCGCGCACACCGCCGCCTGGCTCGACGGGCCCCGCGCCACGGCCAAGGTCATGATCGAGCGCTACGGCTCCCCCAACGCCCTGGGCGAGGGCACCGTGACCTGGTACGAGCGCGGGCCCTGGAAGAGGATCACCGTCCGCGGCGGGGAGCACTTCGACTACCTGGAGCAGACGGTGGGCTATTTCATCCCCGGCGACGCCGTCCCGGCGCTGCGCGAGTTCGGGCACGGCCTGACCTTCGACCGCTTCAACGACGAGCTGACCGCGGTGAGCAACTCCGAGGCGCTGAACATCCTCGCGCTCAACATGGCCGATGAGATCGCCTCCGCGAGGCGCGGCGCGAAGGAGGCGTCGGAGCTGTACGTCCGGACGGCGAAGCTGGCGGCGGCCGGGAAGTCGTCTCCGAAGCTGGACAGGCTGCAGTTCGAGCCCTACCGGCCGACGACGGAGACGCCCTGGAACCGGGAGATCGGCTACTAGCCCTAGCTCTCCCGGCTCCAGTCGGCGCGCACGAAATAGGCCCCGCGGTCGTACTTCAGGGCGAGCTCGCCCTTGAACGACCGGACGAGCGCGCGGCCGATGCGGCCCGGCAGGTGGATGTCCGTCGTCTTGATGACGACCCGGTCCCGCCGCTCCTCGATCCCCATGATCCGGTGCATCGGACGGAAGGAGTTCTCCGCCTTCTCCGCGTTGCGCGCGAGGGCCAGTATCTCCGGAAGGTGCGAGCGGGCGTAGCTCCCCCGCAAGGTCATGATCCCCGCGGGATAGTCGTCCTCGACGCGGCGGCAGGCCTGGCACACCTCGCGGGCCGCGCGCGCCGGCTTCCGGGACGCCCATTGCCAGCGGCCCTTCAGGAAGACCGCGCCGCACCGGGGACAGGCGGCGGGCTGGACCGGCTTCGCCGTCCTCTTGTACGGATCGGCGACGCGATCGTGCACCAGGCGCGAGCTGCGTGCCGGCACGGCGATATCGGCTCTCATGGCGAACCTCCTCCGCGGCGACGACGGCGGTGAGCCCTTCTTCCTGCCCGCCGCAACGATCGGACCATCCGGCCGCGATGTTGCGGGCGAAAGGGCGTGGGAGGGGCGATGACCAACGCGGAGATCGAGGCGCTGCTGGCGGAGATGTCCGTGCTCCTCGAGCTGTCGGGAGGAGCCTCCTTCCGCGCGCGCGCCTACCAGCGCGCGGCGCGCGCGGCGGGCGAGTGGGGCGCGCCGCTCGAAGGACTCTCCGAGGAAGAGCTGCGGGAGATCCCCGGCGTCGGCAAGAGCCTGTCGGCGCACATCCGCGAGGCGTGCCGCGCCGGGACCTTCCCGGGGCTCGAGGCGCTGCGCCGCCGCGTCCCCGCGGGCCTGCGCGCGCTGCTGCGGGTTCCGGGCCTGGGCCCCGCGCGCGCGCGGCGCCTGTTCGAGTCGGCCGGGGTGACGGGCCCCGAGGACCTGCGGCGGGCGCTCGACGAAGGCAGGCTCCGCGGGCTGCCGGGCTTCGGCCCGACGCTCGCGCGCAAGCTCGCCGCCGGCCTGAGTCTCGCGGCGGCGCCCGCGCGCCTCCCGCGGCGCGAGGTCCGTCTCGCGGCCGAGCCGCTGCTCGCCCGGCTCCGGGGCATGAGGGGCGTCTCCCGCGCGGAGCTCGCGGGCTCGGCGCGCCGCGGCCGGGAGACCGCCGCCGACGCCGACCTGCTCGCCGCCGCCGAGGACGGGGCCGCGGTCGTCGCGGCGTTCCTCAAGCTCCCCGGCGTCGCCGCGGTCCTGTCCAGCGGTCCCGAGAAGGCCTCGGTGCGCCTGTCCGGCGGGCTCCAGTGCGACCTGCGCGTGGTGCCGGCCTCGTGCTTCGGCGCCGCCCTCCAGTACTTCACGGGCTCCAAGGAGCACAACATCGCGCTGCGCGCGCTCGCGCGCCGCCGGGGCCTGACCGTCAGCGAATACGGGGTGTTCCGCCTCTCCGACGCGGCCCGGCGCCGTCCGCTGGCCGGGCGCACGGAGGAGGAGGTGTACGCCGCGCTCGGCATGGCCTACATCGAGCCGGAGCTCCGGGAGAACCGCGGCGAGCTGGAGGCCGCCGCGAAGGGGCGCCTTCCGCGCCTGATCCGCGCGTCGGACGTCCGGGGCGACTTCCACAACCACTCCCTGCACACCGACGGGCTCCACAGCCTCGAGGCGATGGCGCGCGCCGCCCGCGAGCGGGGCTGGGAGTGGGTCGCCCTCGGCGACCACTCCCGCTCGCTGCGCGTCGCCCGGGGCCTGAGCATCCCCGAGCTGAGGGCCACGCTCGCCGAGCTCGAGCGCGTCCGCGGCGCGGTGAAGGGCATCGAGCTGCTGCGCTCGATGGAGGTCGACGTCCTCAAGGACGGGAGCCTCGACTACCCGGACGAGGTCCTCGACGAGCTCGACGTCGTGGTGGCGGCGGTCCACTCGGGCTTCTCCCTTTCCGCCGCGGAGATGACGGCGCGCCTGGCCCGGGCAGTCTCGAACCCGCGGACCGACATCCTCGCCCATCCGTCGGGACGCCTGCTCGGACGGCGGCCGCCGTACGACTTCGACTCCGAGGCGGTGATGCGCGCCGCGGCGGGGGCCGGGACCGCGATCGAGCTCAACGGCCAGCCCGAGCGCCAGGACGCCGACGACGCCGGCGCCCGCCGCGCCAAGGAGCTGGGGGCGGCGCTGGCGCTCGGCTCCGACGCCCACTCCGCGTCCCAGCTCGCCTTCATCGACGACGCCGTCGTCATCGCCCGGCGGGCGTGGCTCGAGCCCGGCGACGTCCTGAACTGCCTGACCTACGCCGAGCTGCGCGAGCGGCTCGAGGAGAAACGCCATGAAAGGCTTCCCGCCCAAGCGCATCGTCGTCGCGGTCGATCTCTCCGCTCCGTCCCTGGCGGCGCTCGACGCCGCCAAGGCCCTGGCCCGGCGCTGGGGCTCGGCGCTCAAGCTCGTCCGCGTGCAGGCGCCGGCTCTCGCCGCGGCCGTGATCGGCCCCGGGTCCCTGCCGGTCCCTCTCCCCGAGCCGAGCGCCGAGGATGAGCGCCGCCTCGAGCGGCGCCTGCGCGACGCGGCGTCGGGCTTCCCCCCCGAGCGGCTGACCGTGCGCACCCTGCACGGCTGGCCGATCGGAGCGGCGCTCGAGAGGGCCGCGGCCGCGGCGGACCTGCTCGTCCTCGGCACGCACGGCTACGCGGGGATCGACCGGTTCCTGCTCGGCTCGGTCGCCGAGGCCGTCGTGCGGGCCTCGTCCGTCCCCGTGCTCACGGTCCACGCCTCCAAGTCCCCGCTCCGGGTGACCCGCGTGCTCGCCCCGTGGAACGGCCTTCCCCACGCGACGCGCGCCCTGCGCTACGCCGCGGCGCTGGCGCGCGGCCTGGACGCGGAGCTGCGCGTCCTGAGGGTCGTGCCGAAGGGGAGCTCCGTCCTGGCCGAGGCCCCCGGCCTGGGCCGGCGGCTCGAGAGCCTCCTCGGCCCGGCGCGCCGCGGCCGCTGGAGCCTGCGCGTCAGGGTCGGGGACGCCCGCGCGCACATCGTCAGGGAAGCCGACTCGGGCCGCTACGGACTCGTCGTGCTCTCCGCGCACCGCCGCCCGTTCTCCTCGGACGCGGTCCTCGGCTCGGCGGTCGAGCGGACCATGCGCCACTCGCGCATACCGGTGCTCGCCGTGCCCTCGGGACGGCCGTCAAAAATTCATCGGCCGGCGGTCTAGCTTCTCGAAGATGAGCTTGAACGCCTCGCCCTCGCGCACGAGCCGGTGCCGCGCGGCGTCGGCGTTCGCGGGAAGGGGCATGATCATCTCGTAGCGGCGCGTCTCGTGCGGGCGCTCGGCGATGCAGCTGATCGTCACCAAGGAGCCCGCGACCGCGACGCTCAGCGAGTCGCCCAGGAGGCCGGGGATGCTGACGGCCACGATGATCTCGCTGTCCGTGGCGGTGAGCATGGAGCGGATGCCCGCGGCCGCGCGGACCTCCGCCGCGGCCGGCACGGGCGTCCAGCGGGCGCTGCGCGCGCCGAGCCAGTAGCCCTCGGCGAGGAACGCCGCGCTGAACGCGGCCATGGCGAACTTCGCGGCGCCGGTCATCACGGCCGCGTCCCCGCCGCCCCCGCCGTCTTCAGGCACGCGACCGCCTGCTCGTCCGAGACCTGGGAGAAGTCCGCGTAGTGCTCGCCGATCGCCATGAAGCCCGGCGGCTCCTCGAGGCAGACCACCTCGTCGGCCGCGGCCTCCAGCAGCTCGACGGCGTCGGGCGGGGCGACCGGGATCGCGACGACGACCTTCGCGGCGCCCGCGCCCCGGAGCAGGTCGACGGCGACGATCAAAGTCCGACCCGTCGCGGCCCCGTCGTCGGTCAGGATCACGGTCTTCCCCGCGACGCTCAGGGGCTCGGCGGACCCGTGGTACAGGCGGTAGCGCTCGCGCAGCGTCCCGCGGACGCGCGCGATCTCGCCGGCGAGCCACTCCGCGCGGATCCCCTCGCGCCGGACGAGCTCCTCGTCGTAGGTCTCGCCGGTCAGGCTCACCGCCCCGATCGCGAACTCCGGATTGTAGGGGTGGCCGATCTTCTTGGTCAGGATCACGTCGAGCGGCAGGCCCAGCTCGGCGGAAAGGACGGCTCCGATCGGCAGCCCCCCGCGGGGGACGGCCAGGACCAGCGCGTCGGCGCGCCCCTTGAAGCGCCGGAGCTCGCGAGCCAGACGGACCGCCGCGTCATGCCGATCGTGGAACATGGTTCCTCCGTGCCCCCGCCGTCGTCTTCGGACGCAACAAACGGGCCTTGCTCCCGTAGCCGAAGCGTTGCGTCCATGAAGCCGCGTCCGGCCCGGGAGGAGCGACTATGGAGATTCGAGCGGTGAAGTTCCGCGTCGGACACGAGTGGCGGGTGGGCGGGCTGCGTCTGTCCCCGCGAGCCGAGAAGTCGCCCGCCGTGCTCCTCCTGCACGGCTTCCCCGGCCTCCAGAAGAACGACGACGTCGCCGCCGAGCTGTGCCGCCGCGGCATGACCGCCTTCACGCCGCACTTCCGGGGCTGCTGGGGCAGCGGCGGCCGCTACAGCCTCCGCGGTCTCCTCGACGACGCCCGGGCGTCCCTCAGGCTCCTGTCGCGGTACCATCACGTGGACGCCGGGCGCGTCGCGGTGCTCGGCGTCAGCATCGGAGGCTGGGTCGCGCTGAAGCTGGCGGCGGAGACGAGGCTGGCGGCCGCGGTCGTGATGGCCCCGGCCCTGCCGCGGCTGGACGAGCCCGCCGACGCCGCCTATCTCCGCCGGAACGGGAAGGTGCTCAACATCCCCGACTTCGGCGAGGTCTGGCGGGAGTACGCCGGCATCGCCCGTCACGAACGCCCGGACATCTATCTCCGCGACATCGCGCCGACCCCGCTGCTCGTGATGCAGGGCCTGCAGGACCGCATGGTGCCGCCGGCGTCCGCGCGGCGTCTGTGGGCGCTGGCCGGCCGGCCGAAGGAGCTCCTCGAGCTTCCCGGGGAGGGCCACGAGTTCGAGAACGACCGCCCGGCGGTCGTCGCCGCGGCGTGCGACTGGCTTCAGGCGCGGCTCGCGGCCGGGCGTGACGCGGCGCTTCCCGAGCTCGTCGACGTCGGCGGCGGCGACTAGCGCCAATGCCGGTCACTTTAAGAGATTTCGCAAGAAAATATTCAACCACAAAGACACCAAGACACGAAGAAAATGGATGAAACGACCTTCTACTCGTCGTTCTTTGTGTCTTCGTGCCTTGGTGGTTCATTTTTTTGGAGAGGACGTCGCCTCTTCGTCGAAATAGAGTGACCGCCGCTCCATGGGCTCGTCCCCGCAAAGGCGCTACACTGCGGGTGAAGCTGGTCGGCGTCTTCGGAGGTCCCATGATCATTCCAGCGGCATTGGCGTTGTCGATCGTCCTGGCGGGCGGCGCGGCATGGGCGCAGACGGCGCGGCCTTCTCAGCAGAAGACCCAGGTGAAGCTCGCGAGCGCGTCCTGGTACGACAGCGGGACCGTCGTGGCGGTGGACGCGTCGAGGGGCAGGCTGCGTGTCAAGTGCGTCGACGGGAAGGTGCGCGCCTTCGCGGCGAAGAGGGCGCGGATCGATTCCATCGAGGGAAAGACCATCGCCCTGGCCGACCTCAGCATCGGCGACGAGGTCTCCCTCGCTTACGAGTACTCGGTCAAGGGCAAGGAGGCGATCGACGTCCTCCGCCTGCGCCGCGCCGTGAAGAAATAGCGGGCGCTCACGCCAGCCCCAAGGCCTGCGGCGCCGGAGCCAGCTTCGGCGAGCGGACCGCCTTGAAGATCGGCGCGAGCTCCGCCTCGGAGAGCGTCTCCTTGGCCAGCAAGGCGCCCGCCGACTGGAGCAGGACCTTCTTGTTCTCCTCGAGGACGGCGACCGCCGAGCGATAGGCCGCGTCGACGACGCCCTGGACGGCCGCGTCGATGCGGGCGGCCGTCGCCTCGCTGTACTGGCGGAACTCCGGGCCGGCGACGCCGAGATAGGCCGAGGGCTCGCGGTCGTAGGTCACGTGGCCGAGGTCGGGGATCATCCCGTAGCGGGCCGCCATGTGCCGAGCGATCTGCGTGACCTTGCCCAGGTCGTCGTGCGCCCCGGTGGAGAGATGGCCGAAGACGATCTGCTCGGCGGCGCGCCCCCCCAGCAGGACCGCCATCTTGTTCTCCAGTTCCTCCATGGTCATCAGGAAGCGGTCCTCGGTCGGCCGCTGGATCGTGTAGCCCAGCGCCGCGACGCCGCGCGGGATGATGGAGACCTTGTGGACCGGGTCGGACCCCGGCAGCGCGGCCGCGACGAGGGCGTGGCCCATCTCGTGATGCGCGACGATCTCGCGCTCCTTGGGGTTGAGCAGGCGGTTCTTCTTCTCGAGACCGGCCACGATGCGCTCGACCGCGGCGGTGAAGTCCTCCATCGCGATGCGCGCCGCCTTGCGGCGGGTGGCGACGAGCGCGGCCTCGTTGGCCAGGTTGGCCAGGTCGGCGCCCGTGAACCCCGGGGTCAGCCCGGCGATCTTCTCCGGGTCGACGCCGTGGTGCAGGGAGACCTTCTTGAGATAGAGGCCGAGGATCGCCGCCCGCCCGTTCTTGTCGGGGCGGTCCACGAGGACCTGGCGGTCGAAGCGCCCCGCGCGCAGGAGCGCGGGATCGAGTATCTCCGGGCGGTTGGTGGCGGACAGGATGACGATGCCGGCGCTCGAGTCGAAGCCGTCGAGCTCGACGAGGAGCTGGTTGAGCGTCTGCTCCTTCTCGTCGTGGCCTCCCAGCATCGGGTAGGCGCCGCGGGCGCGGCCCAGGGCGTCGAGCTCGTCGATGAAGAGGATGCACGGCGCGGTCTTGCGCGCCTGCTCGAACAGGTCGCGCACGCGGGCCGCGCCGACGCCGACGAACATCTCCACGAACTCGGAGCCGTTGATGGAGAAGAACGGCACGCCCGCCTCGCCGGCGACGGCCTTGGCCAGGAGGGTCTTCCCGGTCCCGGGCGGGCCGACGAGCAGGACGCCCTTGGGCATCCGCCCGCCCAGGCGTCCGTAGGCCTTGGGGTCCTTCAGGAAGTCCACGATCTCCTTGAGCTCGTCGACGGCCTCGTCGACCCCCGCGACGTCGCGGAAGGTCGTCTTCGTGTCGGTCTCGACGTAGACCTTGGCCTTGCTCTTGCCTATGCCCATGAGCCCGCCGGGGTCCATCTTCGCCCCCATCCTCTTCATGACCCAAAGCCAGAACACCAGGAACAGCGCCGCGGGCAGGACCCAGGACAGGAGAGCGGTCAGCAAGGTGCTCGGGAGGCGGCTCGAGTACGCGACGCCCGCCTGCTCCAATCGCCGCGCGAGGTCCAGGTCCACGCGCACGGTCGTGAACAGGGGCTTGCCCCCGGGCGCCGGGTCGTTGAAGCGGCCCGAGATCGCGTCCGGCGAGACGACGACCTCCTTGATGCGCTTGGCGTCAAGCAGCTTCTCGAACTCGCTGTAGGGCAGCACCTGCACGCCGCGCACCTGCCTCCAGACGTCGTGCAGGGCCAGCGCCGAGAAGACGGCCAGCACGAGGTAGGCCGCGGGGAAGCGCCGGGGAGGAGGATCCCCCGTCATGGCCGGCCTCCCCGGCGGAAGCATATCTGCGCGAAGCGGTCGAAGAGGCAGCTTTGGACGCTGCCCAGCGCCTCGAAACGGCTCCGGGCGAAGAGGCGGATCATCCGCTCCTTGCCCTCGCCGGAGGCGGGCGCGTCGATCGCGGCGAGGCCGTCCGGGCGCAGCACGCGGGCGATCTCCGCCGCGAGCGCGTCGATCTCGCTCTCGTTGAAGTTCAGCGCGAGGGCCCCGCAGCAGTTGACCAGGTCCACGCTCCCCCCCGGGACGCGCGCCCCCGCGGCGTCGCGGAAGGTCTCGAGGACCGACTGGGCGCGGAAGGCGGTCTTGACGGGGCGGCCCGCGGCGTCGCGGTAGACCCGGCTCCGGGCTCGGCGGACGAACTCGGGGTTGTACTCGAGCCCCAGGATCTCCGAGCCCTCGGGCAGCCAATAGGCCAGGACCTCGGCCGAATCGCCGACGCCCGCGCACAGGTCCACGGCGCGGCACGAGCGGCCGGGGAGGCGGCCGTGAAGGTTGCGCGGGATGACCCTCCAGTTCGCCCATCTCTGGCGCGCGTTGACCCCCTCGAACTCCGCCACGGTCATGGCGCAGTACGCCCGGACGGCGCGCGTGTTCACGCCTTCGCGGAACCGGAGGCGGCCTCCGATCGTGACGACGAGCTCCGCCCACGCCTGACGGAGGAGCAGAAGCGGCAGGCCCTCCGGGAGGCGCTCGCGCGCGACCCGGCGGATGCGCGCCGCCTCCGCCCGCTCCAGGCGGACAGTCCCGTTCTCCAAGATCCCACCTCCGGCCCGGCGTCCCCCCGGCCCGGCCTCAGTCGACCTTGATGCTGACGCCGCGGCTCTTGACCTGCGCGGGCTTGCGCATCGACAAGGTCAGCACGCCGTCCTTGTAGTTCGCCTTGATGTCCTCGCTGTGCAGTCCCTCGGGCAAGGTGAAGCTGCGCAGGAAGGAGCCGTAGGAGGATTCGCGGCGGAGCCAGCTCTTGCCCTTCTCCTCCTTCTCGGTCCTGCGCTCGCCGCTCACGGTCAGGACGTCGTCCTTGACCTCGACCTTCACGTCCTCCTTGCGGATCCCCGGCAAGGAGAGGTCGATGACGTACTCCTTCTCCGTCTCGCGGACGTCCGCGCGAGGCATCCAGGCCGCGGGGATGGAGGGGACGTCGGCGCGCAGCGGCGCGAACACGTCCTCGAAAAGCCCCCCGAACGGCCGCAGGCGGAATTCCCGGAACGGGTCCAGCGCCTGGAACGGATCGTACCTCTCGAGCTCTCGCCCCGCCTCCTTCTCCATCACCGTCACGTGCTTGTCGGCCATGTCGTCGTTCCTCCCGCTGATCGTTTTTACTACGCGCACTGTAGAAAACGCGCGGGCGCGGCGCCACGGAGGCGGGGTGACATTATCTTCTCGGCGCCGTGAAGGCCGGCCGGGGCCGGCCGAAATACCACCCCTGAGCCAGGTCGCAGCCGCACTCGAGCGCCAGACGGGCCTGCTCGGCGGTCTCGACGCCCTCGGCGAGGGCCAGGGCCCCGGCCGCCCCGAGCGCGGCGACGGTCCGCCGCACCAGGGGGACGGTGCCGGGGGCCTTCCCGAGCCGGCGCGTGAGGGTGATGCACAGCTTGACGATGTCCGGCCGGAGCGCCCGAACGAGCTCCATGTTCAGGTAGCCGCAGCCGGCGTCGTCGAGGGCGATCTGCGCCCCGCGCCCGCGGAGAAGCCTCAAGGCCCGGTTCAGCCGCCCGGGAGACGGTATCGGGAGATGCTCCGTGATCTCGAAGATGAGGCGCCCAGGCAGGTCCGGCTCGTCCGCGATCCGCCGCAGCGCGGGCCCCCCGAACAGGCCCGGGGACAGGTTCACCGCGAGCCGCAGCGGGAACGGCAGGCGCCGCGCCGCCGCGAGCGCCGCGTCGAGGGCGGCGAGCTCCAGCTCCTCGAGTCGTCCGAAGCGGGCGGCCTCCGCGAGCAGCAGCTCGGGACGGCGCAGCGACCCGCCGGGCGGCCCCCGAAGGAGCGCCTCGTACGCCGCGGTCTCGCCGCTGGCGAGCGAGACGATCCTCTGCCGGTAGATCGTCAGAGGACCGCGCACGATCCCGAGCACGAGCGCGCGCTCCCCCGTCGAGGCGCCGGCCCGCGCGGGCCCCGCGCGGCGAAGGCGGGCCAGCAGCTTCGCGGTCCGCCGGTCCCGGGAGTCTTCCTTCTCGACGGGGACGGTCCCGACCTCGAGCCCGGCGTGAAGCGCGACGGCCGAGCCCAGCTCGTCGGCCAGCGCCTCGACCGCGAGCACCCGGCCGGCGGCGGCGATCGACTCCAGCTGTTCCCGCTCGTCCGCCTCGATCTCGAGGGGCTTCAACTCGAAGGCGATCGCCCAGACCCCCGGCCGAGGCGACTCCAGCGGAGACAGGACCGCGTGCTGGCGCAGCAGCGAGCGCGCCGCCGCGGCGAAGCGGCGCGCCACGTCCGCGAGCGCGAAGCGCGCGACCTTCCCTCCGTGGATCAAGCCGAAGCGCTCGGCCCCGGCGTAGCGGAAGTACAGCAGGTGTACGCCCATGTCCCGAGAGGACGCAACGCGTCGGCCGGAGAGGATCGAACGGCCTTATCGTTGCTCCGCGAAGGTCATGGAGCGCGCGACTAACGGGAAGAAGCTCGTGGGCAAGGACCGCTGGCTGGTGACGGCGTGGCCCGGCATGGGCACCGTGGCCGTCACGGCGGTCGTCTATCTCCTGTCGAAGCTCAAGATGCGGCAGATCGGAGAGTTCGACGCGCACGAGCTCTTCGAGGTGGAGGAAGCGGAGGTGGAAGGCGGCCTGCTCCATCCCGCCCGTCTCCCGCGCAGCCGGCTGTTCCTGGCCGAGGACGCCGCGCCGGGCCTGGACATCGTCGTCTTCCTCGGAGAGGCACAGCCTCCGACCGGGAAGTTCGCGCTGTCCCGGCGCCTGCTCGCCGCGGCCCGCGACCTCGGCGTCACCCGGGTCTTCTGCTTCGCCGGGTGGGTGTCCGACATGGAGCCGAAGCAGACCTCTCTCGTGCACGGCGTCTCGACCGACGAGGCGGGCCTGCGCGACCTTCGCCGCCAAGGGGTCGCGGTGGTGAACAACGGCCGCATCACGGGGCTCAACGGCGTGCTGCTGGCCGCCGCGGCCGAGCAGGGCCTTCCGGGCGTCGGTCTCCTGGGAGAGATGCCCGGACTGGCGTACCAGCTCCCCTATCCGTCGGCCTCGGCCGCGGTGCTGCGCACCTTCACCGCGATGGCCGGGATGAAGCTCGACCTGGAAGAGCTCGAGAGCTACGGCCGGCAGACGCAGGAACAGCTGACCGCGGCCTACCGTCAGGCGTTGAAGTCCCTCGCCGAAGGCGAGGGCGAGGCGGGCGAGAAGGAGGACGAAGGCCCCTCGGAGCCGGCCGAGGCCCCGGCGGCGAAGGACGTCGGCCGCATCGAGGCGCTCTTCGCCGAGGCGGCCAAGGACCGCTCCAAGGCCTTCGCCCTGAAGACGGAGCTCGACCGGCAGGGCGTGTTCCGCCAGTACGAGGACCGCTTCCTGTCCCTGTTCAACGGGAAAGCGCCTCCCGGCTCCGCGCCTTGAGGCGCCGCTTGCGCCGCTCCGGCGGCGGCGCGAGCCTGACGGCGGAGACGGTCCGAGCCTGGGGCCCCTTGTCGCCCTGCTCCTCGACGAAATGCACGCGGCTGCCGGGCGTCAGGCGCCGGAACAGGCCCTTGAGCACGCTGTTCTGGTGGAAATAGATCCGGCGCTCGTCCGGGGTCTCGAGGAAGCCGTAGCCCGCGTCCGGATACTTCTCGACGACGCGCGCCTCGGCGGGCGGCGCGTGGGTCTTCACGTGATGCCGCGACAGGCGCACGGACTCCTCGAGGCGCCGCTCGGCCGCGTCGAAGGCCATGTCGATGGCCGCGTTGAGGGTGGGCTCGGCCTCGCGATTGATCACCAGCACGCGCCGCGGGATCGAGATGTCGATGCGGACGGCGTACTCCCGGTCCTTGTGGGAATGCTTGTGCCGCGACTCGGCGACGACGCGGCAATGGGTGATCCAGCCGCAGAACTCCAGCAGCTTCTCCGACCTTCGCAGCATCTTGTCCCGCCACCAGCTGTTGAGCGTGAAGCCTCGCGCGACGATCTGTAAGGGAGCCTGCATCATGGTGCCTCCTTGACGCCCGCCCTCGGAGGTCGCAACCAACCGGCCAGCGCGTCTTGGCCGGTTGGTTGCGACGTGGAGGATGGAGCCGCGAGGAGGCTGCGTTTATGCCGTGCGGCTCCGCACGGGCCCCACGGCGAGAGCGGGCCCGAACAGGGCCGGAGCGTCGAGGGCCCCGACCGCATCGGCGCCGCGCGACGCTCCGTGCGGAAGGCAGGACGGATCGCAGCCTCCGTCCTGCCCTTTCGCGCGAAGGTCAGAGGCGGCTCACCGCGGCCCGCGGCTCGCGCCGCGCCGCGACGGCCGCCGCCGCCGCCGCCGCGCCCGTGAAGACCAAGGCGTAGGCGAGGGAGGCGGCCTTCGGGCGCAGCCATGAGCCGAACAGGGAGACGGTGACGAGGAGCTTCAGGTTTCCCGGCGAGCCGTCCGGGAGCGGCGTCCGAACGAACTCCTGTATCCCGTAGGCCAGCCCCGCGAGGACGTAGGCGGCGAGCGCGCGCCGGCCGAGCGCCTCGAACGGACGGGCCCAGCGGGCGGGGCGAGCCTCGACGAGGCGCAGGCAGAAGGCGAGCCCGGCCAGCGACAGGCCGCCGGCGAACAGGGCGTAGGAGCTGGTCCAGAGGTGCTTGTTGAGCGGCAGCCGCGCGCTCCAGGCGGCGCCGAGCGCGGCCAGCGCCAGGCCCGCCGCGCCGAGGGCTCCGGCGGCGGCCGGGCCCTCGCGCACGAGGCGGCGCCCCGCCATGAGGCCGAGGAGCGACGTGGCCAGGGCGCCCAAGGTGCTCGTCAGGCCCTCGGGGTCCCCCCACGGGTCGTCGAGCAGGCGGCCGCCGAAGAGCCGGACGTCCAGCCGGTACGCGAGGTTCCCCTCCGGCGTCAGGTCCTCGCCCAGCAGCAGCTGATAGCCGATCAGCAGGGCCGCGGCCGCGGCGGGCTCGGCGGCGGGACGGTCGAGACGGAGGAAGGCCTCGACGGCGAGCCCGCACAGCGCGATGCGCTGAAGCACGCCGGGCAGCCTCAGGCCGTCCCGGCCGTGATAAAGGAAGAAGTTGACGAGCAGGCCCAGCGCCAGCAGGACGGCGGCGCGCCGCAGGACGCGGCGCGCGGTCTCCGCGGGCGTCTCCCCCCGCTCGCGCCGGGCGGCGTCGCCGAACACGGCGGAGACGCCCATGATGACGAGGAACGCGGGGAAGATGAGGTCGGCGGGCGTGCAGCCGTGCCAGTCGGCGTGCCGCAGCGGGGCGAAGACCTCGTCGCCGCCGGGAGAATTGACGGCGATCATCGCCGCGACGGTCAAGCCGCGGAAGACGTCGAGCGACCGCAGCCGGGCCGGCGGGCTCACGGCCGGACGCCGCCGGTCATCCGGCTCTCCCCGGCGAGCTCCGGGCGGCAGCGCGGCTGGGCGCGCCCGGGCCGGCTCATCACGAGCTGGAACAGCTGGGCGCGGCGCGCCCGGAAGGCGCCCGCGGCCGAGAGCAAGGAGAACTTCAGCGCCCGGTACAGCCTTTCCCCGCGCGCATCCCTGGCCCCGGGCCACCGGCGCGAGAGGTTGTCGTGCCACGCCATCAAGGTCGCGTCGTAATGCGGCCCGAGGTTGTGCGCGTCCTCCACGACGAAGCGGCCTTCCATCGCCTGGACCAGGCTCGACAGGGAAGGCGCCGCGCCGCCGGCGACGCTCCACCGCTCGAGCCACGGGTCGCGGCGCGCGGCGGGCGCGTTGCGCGCCGCGGTCTGGATCAGGGCGACGCCGTCGGCCTTCAGGCAGCGGGAGGCGGCCGCCATGACGGATCCGCAGCCCTCCGGGCCGAGCTGCTCCAGAAGACCGAAGGAGACCACCCGGTCGAACCGGCCGCGGACCTCGCCGTAATCCTGGACCCGGAGCGCGACGGGCAGGCCCTTGCAGAGCTCCCGCCCGGCGTCCACCCGCTCGCAGGCGATGTCGACCCCGACGACGCTGACGCCCCGCGTCCGCGCCGCGTGGCGCGCGAAGGCGCCCCAGCCGCAGCCGAGGTCGAGGACGCTCATGCCCGGCTTCAGCTCGAGCTTGCGGCAGGCGAGCTCCATGGCCCCGTCCACCGCCTCGTCGAGGCCGCGCGCGTCCTTCCAGTAGCCGCTGGTGAAGGACATCCTTTGCCCCAGCATCGCGCGGTAGACGTCGCCGCCGACCGCCCCGTCCGCGGAGCCGTCCGGGCCGGCGGCGCCCCGCGAGCCGAGGCCGAGGAGACGCCCCAGAAGCCTGCGCGCTCCGGACCAGGGAGCGGGCGAGAGCCTTTCGTCGAGGCCGGCCTTGAAGACCCGGTGGAAGAACTCGTCGAGTCGGTCCGACTCCCACCAGCCGTCGGCGTAAGCCTCGCCCGCCGCCAGGCTCCCGCCGGCGCGCACGCGCGCGAAGAATCCGGGCGCGAGGACCCGGATGTCCCAGGGGCGGCTCCCGCCGACGGTGACGCCCGCCCGGGCCAGGAGGGCGCCCAGCTCCGCGGCGTCGCGCTCGCCGTTCATGTCCGCTCCTCCGCCGCGCCCAGGACGAGGACGATGATCCCGCCGTCGCTCAGGGCGCGCCGGCACCGGACGATGAGCGCCTTGGAGAGGCCGAGGCTCTCGAGCCCGGCGCCGATCGCGTTCAAGCAGCCGACCGTCACCCAGACGGGGGCGAGGGCGCGCCAGTCCGCGATCGCGGCCGCGGCCTCGGCCGTCGGGAGCTCGTTGGCGACGATCGCGATGCGGCGCAGGTCGACGCCGGCGCGGCGCAGCTCCGCCGCCGCGCCGGCCGCCTCCCGGCAGTCGCGGCAGATCGCCGCGACCGGCCCGGTCGTCCTGGCCTCCGTCCTCGATCCCGTCGTCATCCGTCATCAACGTAGAAGAATTCCCGCGTCCGCGCGATGGACGATTTGTCGAGATGTTGGAACGAGGATATGACGCGCCGGAGGCGTCACAATCAGGAACCAATACTGTCACGCGCCCTCAATAGGAATCGGTTCCGCCCGCGTCGTATATTGGTCCACGCGTGATTTTAAAAGGGACGAGGCACGAGATGAGGCATGAGAGCGAGGGCGGGACGCCGGGGCGTTGGGGGATCGTCTTGGCGGGCGGGGAGGGCGAGCGTCTCAAGCCGCTGATCCGGCAATGGCTGGGGCACGAGAGGCCCAAGCAGTTCTGCACCCTGACGAGCGACAAGACCTTGCTCGAGGAGACCCTGGACCGCGTCGCGCCGCTGGTCCCGCGGGAGCGCCTCGTCACGATCATCGGCCGAGAGCACGCGAAGTTCATGAACGGCTGCGCCGCGCGCGCCGGCCTCCTCATCGCCCAGCCGTCCGGCCGCGAGACCGCGCCGGGGATATTCCTTCCGGCGGCCCACATCCTGCGCGCCGACCCGTCGGCGACGGCGCTGATCTTCCCCTCGGACCACTTCATCTCCTCCGGCCCGGCCTTCGGCGCGTGCGTCGAGCGGGCCGCCGCCCTGGCCGAGCGCCGCCCGGACAAGATCGTGCTCCTGGGCGCGATCCCGGACGGGCCGGAGCAGGACTACGGCTGGATCGAGCCGGACCGCTCCTGGCCGAGGCCCGCGGGCGCCATGCAGGTGGCGCGCTTCCGGGAGAAGCCCGGCGCGCGCGAGGCGGCGGAGATGTACGAGCAGGGCTGCCTGTGGAACACGATGGTCATGGCCGTCAAGATCGAGACCTTGTGGGAGCTGGGGCGGACCTGCCTTCCGGAGATGATGACGCACTTCGACGAGCTTCTCCCGGCTCTGGGAACCGCGAGGGAAGCCGCGGCTCTCGACGAGGCCTACCGGCGCCTGGGCCGCTTCAACTTCTCGAGCCAGATCGTCGAGCGCGTGCCGGAGCGGGTCATGGTCGTCCCCATGTCGGGCGTCGAATGGAGCGACCTCGGGCGGCCGGCCCGCATCCGGGAGCTGATGGGGAGGCTCGGCCGCGGGCTCCCCGCCGCTCCGGTCCCGGCGTTCGCCGGGGCGGCGGCCTAGGTCCGTCATGAGCGCCCCGAAGACCGAAGCCCCCGCGCCCGCCGCGGTCGAGACGCTCGAGCGCCCCGACACGGGGTCCGTGGTCGTCCGGTTCTTCAAGATCGACTTCGACCGCTGCATCATCAGGCAGGGCAGCCGCGTGAGGCCCGCGGGCCCGCGGCGCCGCCGCCACGCGCTCCGCTGACGCCGTCAGCCCACCACGCGCCAGGGCTTCGTGCGGTCGCTGCCGCCCGACGGCGCGCCCGTTCCCAGGATGTCCTCGACCACCTCGCGCAGCCGCTGCGGGTCGATGGGCTTGGTGATGAAGGCCCGCGCGCCCTTGTCCAGGGCGGACTTCGCGACCGCGATGTCGGATTGGCCGGTCAGCATCACGACGACCATGCTCGGGACCAGCTTCAGCCCCCCCTCCAGGACCTCGAGGCCCCCGACCCCCGGCATCACCAGGTCGAGGAGCACCAGGGCCGGCCGCTCGGCGCCGATCAGCCGCAGCGCCTCCGCGCCGCCGTCCGCCTCGAGCACCGCGGCCACCGGGGAGAGCACGTAGCGCAGGATGCGCCGGGTGTCCGCGTCGTCGTCGACGATCAGTATCTTCTGCGTCATCCTCTCGACCCGGTCAATCGCACGCGGCCCAGAGCAGGCGCCGCCCGGTCGGCCGTTCCGCGTCGCCGGACGCCTCGGCGGTGACGAACAGCCCGGCGCAGGCCGTCGCCGTGAGCACGCGAAGCTCGCCGCTGAGGTCCGGGGCCACGTTCAGGAGGCCGAGGTTCACCGGAGGCTCGTCGCCCCGGGCCTGCGCCCACGCGACGTAGGCGTAGGCCGGCGGCTCCAGCCGCTCCGGCTCGCGCAGGTGCTTGACGCGGAGGTCGACGGCCGTGCCGCTGCCCGGCACCCGGGTGAAGCTGACCTCGCCCTCGGCCGCCGCCAGCTCGGGGCCGCGGCTCAGGGAACGGCCTCCGCCCAAGGAGGCGCAGGACCACAGCGCCGCGGCGACCGCCGGCATCAGCAGGATCTTGGTGTTCATGCGCCCCCCTCCGTCGAGGATGATTATAGGGCGCGCGGGCGGGGCAAGCCTACTGCCGGGCGGTCACTTATTTGCGGCCTTGCGGTGACGGCCCCGCGCGGCGCGGCGGCGCGGCTTCTCGGCGAGGGGCAAAGTGAAGAAGATGATCGAGCCGCGTCCCAGGTCGCTCTCCGCCCACACCCGGCAGCCGCGGTTGGTGAGGATGGACCGGACGATGGAGAGCCCGAGGCCGGTGCCCCTCTCGGTGTTGCGCCGCGCGTTCTCCGCGCGGTGGAAGCGGTCGAAGATCCGCGGCAGGTCCTCCCGCGGTATGCCGATGCCGGTGTCGCGCACCGAGACGACCGCCCTCCGGCCGACCACCCGGGCCTGGATGAAGACGCGGCCGTTCTTGCGGTTGTACTTGATCGCGTTCTCGCACAGGTTCTGTATCACCTGGGACAGCTCGGCGCGGTTCATGACGACGCGGAGGTTCTTCGACACGCGCACGATGATGGACACGGAGCGCTTGCGGCGCACGGGGGTCAGGCTGCGCACCATCCGGTCGACGCTCGCGCGCAGGTTCACGGTGTCCGCCGCGGTGCGCACCCGTCCCGCGTCGTGCGAGGAGAGCTGGAGCAGGTCCTCGACGAGCTGAGACAGGCGGTCGGCGTGCTTCTCGATGATCTGCGTGAACTTGACGCGCTGATGCGGGATGTCGAGCGCGCCGGAGACGAGGGATTCCGCGTAGCCCTTGATCGCCGTGATGGGCGTGAGGAGCTCGTGGGACACGTTGGCGACGAAGTCCCGCTGGCGGGCCTCGCTCTTGCGCAGGGCCGCCGCCTCCGCGGCCTCCTTGCGCAGGCTCACGTCCTCGATGACGAGCACGATGTTGATGCCGCTGTCGCTCTCGTACGGGACGACGCGGCCGCTGATCGCGAGCATGCGCGTACGCAGCTTCGGGACCACGCATTCCAACTCGAGGTTCGAGAAGGGCGTCCGGGCGGAGGCCAGCGCGGAGAGGTTCTTGCGCAGCGCCGGCAGGTTCCACTGGCCCCGGCCCAGCTCGTAGACGGATCGTCCCTCGACCTCGGCGGGCGTGGCGGAGAACAGGCTGTAATAGGAGCGGCTCGCGCGCACGACCTTCAGGTTCCGGTTCAGGATGAGGAGGGAATCGTTGACCGTGTCGACGATGGCCTCGGCGTAGTCGCGGGCCATCTCCAGCTGGCGGACGCCGGATTTCCTCTCGGTGATGTCGATCATCGACATCACGGCTCCGGCGATGCTGTTCTCCGTGGTCTTGTACGGGCGGAACCACAGGGAATACCAGCGGTCCTTCTGGTCGCACACCTCGAGGTGGCTCGGCCCGAACCCGGACAGGACGGAGCGGAGGATCTCCTGGAG
The DNA here is from genome assembly GCA_016182905.1 of Elusimicrobiota bacterium. Taxonomy (NCBI): domain Bacteria; kingdom Pseudomonadati; phylum Elusimicrobiota; species Elusimicrobiota bacterium. The sequence goes on along the minus strand of JACPFR010000005.1, from coordinate 166,353 downwards.
CTGCGGCACGTCGACGTTGAGCTTGAGGGCCGAGATCGGGCGGCCCACGTCGGAGTAGCCGACGCCGAAGGCCTTCTCCGCCGGCGGAGTGTAGCGGCGGATGCGCATCTTCATGTCCAGCATGATGATCGGGATCTCGGCGCTGGCGAGGAGGTTCGACAGGTCGTCGATGGTCGCGCTCACCTGCAGGTTGCGCTCGCGCAGCTCCTGGTTGACCGAGATCAGCTCGGCGTTGGCCGCCTGGATCTCCCGCTTGACGGCGGCAAGCTCGTCCTCGTCCGGGGAGGTCCTCTCCCCCGGGACCGCGGAGGCCTTGGCCGGCCGGCCTCGCGTCTCCGCGAACGTCAGCTGGGCGTCGCCGCCGTTCGGCGGCGCGCCCTCCATGGCCGCGCCGTCGAGCTTGAAGAGCACGAGGTACCGCCGCCGGCGGTCTGTCTCGACCCGGATCGAGAGGACCTCGATGCCGACCGCGACCTCCCCCCCGTCGAGCGGGCAGCGGACGAGGCGGCGGACCGAGCGGTCCTCCGACTTCGCCGTCAGGAGAGCGGCCCGGATCGCGATCGTCAGCCCCTCGTGGACCAGCCTGAGGAGGTCCGAGGCGGGCGCGCCGGGCTCCCGCAGCAGCGGCGGCGGCAGGCGGCCCTGGACGTGAAGGATGTTGAAGGCGTCGTCGATCAGGAAGGCGGCGGGCGTGTAGCGCGACAGGAGGACGCGCTTGACCTCCTCCTGGAGCGTCGGATCGGCGACGGCCCGCACCCCGCTGCGGCGGTCGGGGATGGCGGCGAGGTCGGCCGGGACGTGGGCCGCGCCGTTCGGCGCCGGAGGCGCCGCGCGGGACGGTTCCGCGACGGGCGGGCGCGCCGCCATGACGCGGCGTTTGGTCTTCTTGCGAGTGCTCACCTTAATATATGTGCCCGTCAAATGCTATCAGGAACGCCCGCCGGAGCCCATGGACAAGTTGTCATACACATGTGACGCCCGTTTGACATGCCCCGGGGAGGACTCAGGTCACAATTACGATACATATCAGTAACGATTCCTCACTTCGCGCGGGCGTCATCTTGAATTAGAATGGTCGGAGTACACGGAGGGGATTTATGCAGACCAAGGAAAAGATACTCATCGTCGAGGATGAAAAGGATCTCGTCAAGCTGATCCGCTACAACCTCGAGAAGGAGAAGTTCCGCGTGACGTCCGCCCGCGACGCCGAGACCGGGCTCAAGCTGGCCCGGAAGTCGAAGCCCGACCTCATCCTGCTCGACATCATGCTTCCCAAGATGGACGGGCTGGAGTTCCTGCGCACGATCCGCCCCGAGGTGGACATACCGATCATCCTCCTCTCGGCCAAGCGCAGCGAGATGGACCGCATCCTCGGCCTGAAGCTCGGCGCCGACGACTATATGGTGAAGCCGTTCTCCATCGGCGAGCTCCAGGCCCGCATCACCGGGCACCTGCGCCGGCACGCGGGCGCGGCGACCAACGGCGACACGAAGAAGTCTGTGACCATCGGCAGCATCGCCATCGACTTCGAGCGGCACGAGATCCTCGTCGCCGGCAAGCCGGCGAACCTCGCGCCGAAGGAGTTCGCCATCCTGAAGCTGCTGATCGAGGCCAAGGGCAAGGTCCTCTCCCGCGACCAGCTGCTCCAGATGATCTGGGGGCACGAGAAGGACATGGAGATCGACACGCGCACCGTCGACCAGCACATCGCGCGCCTGCGCCGGAAGCTCGGGCCGGAACGCAACCGCATCGCGACCGTCCCCAACTTCGGCTATCAGATCAAGATGAAGTGACCCGCCGCGGCCCGCGCTCCGGAGTCCTTCCGCTCCGGAGCGCGGGCCTCGCTCCCCGGGGTCGAGCGTCCGTCACCGGGCCGTCGAATTATCTTCTCTTTTCCTCCGTAGGCGCGCGCCGCGGCGAGACCTATAATCAAACCGAAGCAGCGCAACCGGGAGGGAACGAGGATGACGACGAGACACGCGCGGACGCTCACGCGCGAATACGACGCCGACGCGACTTTGGTGGAGGCCCGCAACAACTTCCTGGGCCGGATCTCCCACGAGCTGAGGAACACCTTGGCCACGATGAAGACCGCGGCCTATTGCCTGAAGGACGACCGCGACGAGAAGCTGACGCCGCGGCAGGCCCAGATGGTCGACATGATCTCCCGGAACATCGACCGGCAGTCCCGCATCGTCGAGAACATCCTCGATCTGGCGCGCTACCGGTCGGACAAGCTCAAGATCCGCCTCCGGCGGACGGACGCGGCCGCGATCATCGCCGACCTCGCCGCCGAGTACCGCCTCACCCCCGGCGCGCGCCGCCTCGAGGTCCGCGTCGACCGCGGCCTGCCGAGCGTCGAGTGCGACCCGGACCTGATCGCGCAGGTCCTGCGCAACCTCGTCGACAACGCCCGGCGCTACGCCCGGGAGAAGATCGTCGTCGAGGCCGCCATGGCGGGCGACGCCCGCGTCTCCTTCAGCGTGACCGACGACGGCGAGGGCATCCCCGCGGGGCGCCTCGAGCGCCTGTTCTCCTTGTTCGACGGGCTCGAAGCCCCCGTGCGCGACGACGGGCACAAGGGGACGGGCCTCGGCCTGGCGATCTGCCGCGAGATCGTCGAGGGCCATCACGGCCGCATCAGGGCCGAGAACACGGCGGACTCCGGCGCGCGCTTCAGCTTCGAGCTCCCGCTCGCGCTCTCGCCGTGAACGGGGAGCGCGGAGGACGGAGGCTGGCGGTCGAAAGGCTCAACGCGGCGCTCGTCCGGGAGATCGTCCGGGTCTTCCTCCGCCGCGGCCCGCCCGAGCGGGAGGCTCGCCGCGCCGACCTTATCGCGGAACGGATCGTGCGGCTCGGCGGCGCGCCGGACTATTCTTCCTTGCGGCCGGCGCCGCGCGTCCGTCGGCGCGCGACAGCGCGAGTTTGACCCGGGAACGGAGCTCCTCCAGGGCGAACGGCTTGACCAGGTAATCGTCCGCCCCGAGCCGGGCGCCGAGCGCGACGTCGACCGGACGGCGCCTTCCGCTCAGGAGGATGACGGCCACGCGGCTCTCCTGCCGCAGCTGCTCCAGGAAGTCGAAGCCGCTCATCCCGGGCAGCACGACGTCGAGCAGGATCAGATCGGGGCTCCAGCGGCGGAAGACGTCGAGGGCCGCGGAGCCGTCGCGCGCGCGGCGGATGCGGAATCCCTCGCGCGCCAGGGCCAGCTCGAAGAGACGGGCCAGGTCGTCCTCGTCCTCGACGAGGAGGATCTTTTCTTTCTCCGTCATATGACAATTATTACATCCCGCGACGGATAAGTCAAGGGGCGGCTTCGGCCGTCAGCGCGCGAGCTTGTAGCCGAAGTTCGGCACGGTCGCGATCAGCCTGCCCGCGGCGCCGAGCTTCCGGCGCAGGCGCGCGATGTGCTGGTCGACGGTCCGCGTGTCGAGGTCCAGGCCCGCGTCGTGCTCCCAGACCAGCTGCAGCAGGGCGTCCCGGGTGAGGACCTTGCCGTCCGCCTCGAGCAGGAGCTCCAGCACCCGGAACTCCTTCGTGGCCAGCTTCACCGGCCGGCCTTCGACCGTGACCTCGTGGCGCGCGAAGTCCACGGCGAGCGGGCCGATCGCCGCGTTCCTCCCCCCCTTCGGCGCGGAAGGCTTGCGCAGGCGCGCGGCGACGCGCGCCAGCAGCTCGGCCATGCTGAACGGCTTGATCATGTAGTCGTCCGCGCCGAGCTTGAGGCCCAGGACGCGGTCGAGCTCGCTGCCCTTGGCGCTCAGCAGGATCACGGGGACGTCGCTCTCGCCGCGCAGGGTCCGCAGGAACTCCAGCCCGTCCATCCCGGGAAGCATGATGTCCAGGATCAGGAGGTCGGGGTTCGACTCGCGGATCTTCTTGAGCCCGGACTCGGCGCTGGGGGCCGAGACGACCTTGTAGCCGCCCTTCTCCAGGTTGTGACGGAGGAGGCGGACCAGGTCCTTCTCGTCGTCGATGACGAATATCGTGGCCATCCGGCCGCTATCATAAAAAATAACACGGCCGGAGCGCCACGGACATCTGAGCCGTCCCGCGCGCCGGCGGCTAGAAGCTCACCGCGAGGGAGCCCTCGGCGCGCCGGCTGATGTAGGTCGGCGACTCCGAGTACTGGCCGCCGAGCCTCACGGCGACGGAATCGATCAGGCTGATCCCGAACCCCGCCCGCACGGAGTGGACGCGGCGGGAGCCCTCCGGCTGCAGGCCGTAGCCGCCCTCGTACAGGAGCAGCGCGTCCGCCCGGGCGCGGCCCGTGCGGGGGTTGATGGCGCCGAAAGTCTCCCGGAGGGTGACGACGCCCGAGTACTGGTTCAGGCGGCGCGGCGTGTAGTACTCGGGCCGGCTCGACTTCGCTTCGCCGTGGAAATAGGCGAAGCCGACGGACGCCCGCTCGGAGAATATCCTCGTCAGGCGCACGCGGACGTCCTGCTGAAGGTTCGAGTCGTTGTAGCGGTTCTGGTCGTAGTCCGCGTTGACCCGCCAGTTCAGCGCCGGGTCCCAGACGGCTCCGCCGCCGTTGGTGTGGAATCTCCGGGAGTTCCGGATCCCGGCCGCCGTCTCGACGTTGCTCAGCCCGTCGCGGACCGTCAGCTTCAGCGCCGGGACCGCCTGCCAGCCCGCGGCCAAGGAGTAGTTGTCGGCGGACCCCGTCGCGCCGCGCGAGAATTCCCGGCGGGCGTAGAAGCCGCCGAGCTCGAGCTCCGGCAGCGCGAACCAGCGCAGCGCCGCTCCGCCTTCGCGGCCGACGATGAGGGGCGTCGGGAGCGCGGGATCGCGCCTCTCGATGTACTCCCCTTGCCCCACCCAGCCCTCGAGCCTGACGGCCTTGACCACGCCGCCGCCGCGCAGGATCGCCTTCGACAGCTCGTTGCGGTCGCTGTCCGTGAGGTGCTGGACCTCGGCCGTCGCCGCCGGCGCGGCCGCGTGCTCCGCCTGCAGGAGCTGCGTCCGGGTGCGTTCGCCTCCGGGCCCCTCCTTGTCCGGCTCCAGCGCCGCCGCCTCGGAGAAGAGGTTGCGGGCGTAGGAGATGTCGCCGCCGCGCTGGTACGAGGCGGCCTTCTCCGCGAGGATGCGCGGCTCCGTGACGCCCTGCGCCTCCAGCTCGGCGAAGACCGCGTTCGCGCGGCCCAGCTGCTCCGCGCGGACCCACAGCTGCGCCTGCACCAGCTTCGCCTGGACGCGCGGGTCGCCGAGGGCGAGGTGGCCCGTGAGCGCCTCGGCCGTCATGTAGCGGGGCACCGAGAAGCGCTTCAGGTCCGTGGGGTTCGAGGACAGCGTGTTCATCCCCTGCTGGGCCTGGACGAAGGCCAGCCGGAAGTTCTTCTTCACGAGCGCCCGGTTGATGGCGGCCGATTCGGGGGTGTTCGAGTAGTCGTTCTGGCCGTAATCCCCGAACGGGAAGGCGAAAGCGACGACGCGGCGGCCGGGGACGATGGCCTCGACGCCGGCCTTCGCCTCCTCGAAGTCCCGGGCGACCCGGTCCTGATACTCGGACAGCGTCTCGAGACGGCCCTCTTCGCCGAGCCACTTGCGGTTGGGCAGGAAGTGCCCGCGTCGCCCGAAGGCGTCGAGGATCATCGGGTCATGGGCCTGCGACCCGTGGGCCTGGATCTCCCAGCGTCCCGTCGACGCCCACCGCGCGATGTCCTCCGCGCCGGCGTGGAAATAAGGCTTGCGCAGGCGGGAGACGTGCACGAACATCGTCGCGCGATATCCGGTCTCCCGGAGGACCGGGTCCGCGTTGTCGAAGGAGTCCGCGCGGCCGTCGTCGAAGGTGATCAGGATGGGCTTGGGGGGCAGGGCGGCCTTCCCCTGCATGGCCAGGGCGAGCTCCGAGGCGGTGATCGACTGATACCCCTTCTTCTTCAGGGCCCGCATCTGGGCGCGGAACGTCTCCACGGGGATGGAGTCCGTCCGGTGGGTCGGCGAGATCCCGTGGTACAGGAGCGCCGGTATCACCGTCCGCTCGTCCTTCGCCAGCCGGTCGAGTATGGGGCGCGCCTGGCTCAGGCGCCCCGAGTCGGCGAGCACGCGCGCCCGGTGCAGCTCCAGGTACGGGGAGACCGTGGGCGCGATCAGCGCCTCGATGCGCGCGATCTGCTTCAGCGAGCCGTCGAAATCCCCGTTCGCCTCCAGCGTGTACGAGAGGCCGTCGATGGCCCTGACGCTGTTCGGGTTGCGGCGGGTGATCTCCTCGTACGCGGCGGTGGCCGCGGCCCAATCGCCGATCGCCTCGAGGATCTCGGCTCTCATGTAGTACGCGTTGATCGAGACCGGGTCGACCACGATCGCGCGCTCGGCCGCCCACAGGGCCTTGGACGGGAGCTTCATCTCCGTGTAGATCCGGGACAGGGTCTCCCAGCCCGCGGGATCGCGCGGGGAGGCGGCGATCAGCTTCCGCTGCCATTCAACGGCGTCGTCCCAGCCCTGGCGGTTCACGGCGTCGTCCCGCAGGCGGCGCAGGGAATTGACGTCGGGGACCTCGCGCGCGCCCCGGGACTCCCACACGCCGACGGCGTCGTCGAAGCGGCCCATCTCGTAGAGCACCGTGGCGCGGTTCATGCGGTAGGTCTCGTTTTCGGGGTCGGCCTTGACGAGGCGGTCGAAGTAGTAGAGCGCCTCGTTGTAGCGCCTCGTCCCGGCGAGCAGCTCGGCCCAGCGGTATTGGACCGACCGGCTGTCCGGGAACCTGACGATGAGGTCGCGGAGGATGGCCATCGCCTCCTTCGCCCGGTGCAGCTGGAACAGGGCCTTCGCCAAGGTGAGCGAGGCGTCCTGGTCCTTGGGCGCGAGCTTCACGGTCTTCCGGGCGAGCTCCAGGGCGTTGTCGTAGTTCTGCCGCTCGAGTTCCAGGTTCGCCATGAAGCGCAGGAAAGCGGGGTTCTCGTCGTCGAGCTTCACCAAGGTCACGGCGATCTCCCACGCCGCGTCCAGGTTCCTTTCCCTCCAGTACGTCCAGCCGAGGTTCATCAGGGACTGCGCGTCCGTTTGGCCCCGCGTCAGGTTTCCCCACTCGCTCTTCGCCTCCGCCTGGCGCCCGATGTCGGAGAGGATGCGGGCGCGGCTGCGCCGGTAGGACGCGTTCTCCGGCTCCCGCGCGAGCAGGGCCTCGAGCGCGTCCAGGGCCTCCTTCTTGCGCCCCAGGTCGGACAAGAAGACCGCCCGGCGATAGGCCGCGGCCGCGTCGTCGGGCCGGCGCGCGAGGACCCCGTCGACGACCTTCAGAGCCTCCTTCTCTCTCCCGGCCCGGAACAGGGCGCGGGCCAGGACCAAGGACGCGTCGTGGTCCTGCGCGAAGAGCTTCAGGGCCCGGTTCATCAGGGAGATGGCGCGGTTGTAGTCCCCTTTCTCGATGCTCGTGTTCGCCATGAAGATCAGGAAGGCGCGGTTGCCGGGGTCGAGCTTGACGAGCGTGGCCGCGATCTTCCAGGCGTCGTCGATGCGGCGGGCGTGCCAGTAGGCCCAGCCGAGGTTCAGAAGGATGGTCGGCGAGCCCGGGTCCGCGCGCAGCTCGCGCTCGAGCACGGGGATCGCCTCGGGGTAGCGCTGCTCCGACATCAGCTGCGCCCCCCGGCTGGCGGCCACGACGGCGGGGGCGGGGACGGCGACGGGCGCGGCGGCCTGAGCCGACTCGGCGGCCCGGACGGGCCCGGGGACGGCCGCGGCCAGCGCCGCGAGGAGAATGAGATCGATCATGGCTGCACCGCCTCCAGAAGCTCAAGGGACTGACGGCTCTTCGCGGAGAGGCGCAGCACGCCGTCCGTCGCGAGCGCCAGGGCGCCCTCCGGGGCGCCGCCGCCGAGCAAGGTCACCCGCAGCTCCCCGCTCTGCGCGTGCAGGCCGTCGCGGAGCTTGCGCAGGAAGGCGAGAGTCTCGGGCCTCCCGGCCTGGTCCGGCCGCAGGCGGAGATTGAGGCCGGCCGCGCCCAGCTCGCGCGCCGCGCTGACCAGGCCGCCCGCCAGCCGGTCGGCGGCCCCGGCGTGGCCCAGAACCGACGCCCGGACCTCGGAGAAATCCGCCGTCGGCACGAGACGGCAGGCATAGAACCCGGCCATCGAGCGCACCAGCCCCCCCTGAGTCTCGTCGAGGAGCACGCCGCCGTCCGGCGCGACCGTGATCCAGCGCGGCGACAGGGCGCGGGCGTACGCCGCCTCGTCGCGCAGCGAGTCCAGGCGCGCCTCGTCGAACTCCCGGCGGACGTCGCCCTTGGACGTGACCCAGACCTCTCCCAGCGGCGCGGCGCGGACCGAGGTGAGGACCGCCAGCGAGTTCCGAGAGCGGGCGTCGTACACGCCGAGGAAGAGCTGGCCCCGGTCGACGCCGGGGTGGAGGCGCAGCGCGCGGCCGAACTGCATCCGGCCGTTGATGTAGACGAGCGCCGAGCCGCCCTTGACGACGAAGCGGACCCGGGCGGGCAGGCTGCCGTCGAGGATCGGGGTCCGAGCGAGCATGTTCACGGGCTTCGCCGGGCCCGCCTTCTGCTCCACGTACCACCAGCCGTCGCGCGCGCCGACGCGCACGAAGCCGCCGTCCTCGCGAAGGCGGGCGTAGGCCCAGAACTCCTTCTGATACCTCTTCAGGACGAACTCCACGGTGGCGTCGCGCCATTTCTCCGTCCCTCTCAGGAAGACGCCGGCGCTCGTGTGCCTCGGGGTCGGCAGCAGCGCCAGGCGCCGGTGCCCCATCGAGACGACGCCCCACCCCGCGATCCAGTCGGTGCCCGTGCCGTCCGCGCGGAAATCCTCGGTCAGCTCCGCTGCGCGGGGCCAGGTCTTCTGGACGATGAGGGCGTTGTCGGCCGGCGCGCGGTCCGCGCGGAGCGCGAGAAGGCGCAGCGCGCGCGGATCGTCGCGGCGGTCGTTGAGCCCCATCTCCGAGGCCGTGAAGCGCAGCGGGTACAGGGCCTGGTCGTTCGCCTCGGGCGGGGCGCCCGCCTGCGCGAGGAGCGCGCGTCCGCCGAGCGCCGCCGCGGCCGCGTCCGGCGCGTCCTTCGCCGTCCAGCCGAGATCCCAGGCTCCGCCCAGCCGCATCTGGGAGACGGCGTGGCGGGTCAGGTGCTGGCGATGCTCCCCGCCGGCCTCCTCCGCCGTCTTCTGGATGAACGCGACCCCGCGCATGCCCAGCCGCTTGAGCACGCGGTCGGTCAGCTCGTAGCCGCGCGGCTCGTTCTCGGCGAAGGCGATCAGCAGCGCCTTCGGCGGCAGCGCGGCGCCCCGGGAGTAGAGCGCCTCGACGTCGGCGAGCCCGATCGCCGTGTGGCCCGACTTCTTCAGCGGGAGCAGGATCGCCTCGAGGTCCGCGGCGGATATCACGAACCTCTCGCGGTCGCGCCGCACGCGCGGGATCAGGATCGCGACGAATTGGGACTCGGTCCTCGCCTCCGCCGCGACGGAGCGGGGGGCGTGATACGTGCGCCGCACGAACGCCCGGCCGTGAAGGCCCCAGAACAGGGCGAAGCCGGCGCAGCCGAAGATCGCCAGCCAGGCGAAGGCGTATGATTTTTTCATCGCGTGCCCCAGTGGTTCTTGCGCACCGTCAGGAGCGCGTAGTAGGTCTGAGGCCCGGTGATGAACAGGGCGCTCGCCATCCACAGCATGCCCAGCAGCCAGTGAGGGCTCGGACGCCGATGGAGGAAGTAGAGGGATTGGAGGAAGCCGATGAGGAGCAGGCCGACCAGATAAGGGAGGAGCATCGAGGATTCGCCGTGCGCGGCCAGGTAGGCCACGCGCGCGGCCATCGCCGGCGAGGCGACGCTGATGATCGACGAGGCGTAGAACGAGGCCGCCGCGACGGGGTGCTTCTTGTACATGAAGCGCCCCGCGATCAAGGTCTCCCGCAGCCAGGACTTCTTCCAGCGCAGCTGCTGGCGCAGGTATTGGCCCCACGTCTCCGGCACCAAGGTCGACGCGACGGCGAGGTCGTTGTAGATCACCCGGTACTTGCGCAGGATGAAGTTCGTCAGGCTGCGGTCGTCGCCGAAGGTCGCCTCGGCGCCCAGGAAGCGCTGGTTGAGCCAGGGGTCGAGTATCTCCAGGACGTATTTCCGCCGGTAGGCCGAGAGGCACCCCGGGCAGCAGGTCACGGCGGCGTAAAACCCCTCCGAGGCCTTCAGCAGGCGGAAGGAGACGTAATAACGGATCTCCTGCAGCCCGGTCAGCGCGTTGACGTTGCAGTTCTCGACCTCGGTGTAGCCCGCCGAGGCCCCGAGCGTCGGGTCCTCGAAGCCGCAGACGATGTGGCGCAGCGCGTCGCGGAAAAGGAAGGTGTCCGAGTCCACGAAGGTGATGATCTCGCCCTTGGCGTGGCGCACCCCCTGGGCCATCGCGGCGCGCTTCCCGGTGGGCGGCTGGGTGAAGACCTGGAGCGCCGGGAACCTCTTCTGGAGCTCGCGGAGCACGCGCAGCGTGCCGTCGGTCGAGCCGTCGTTGACGACGAGGATCTCCCGCTTGTCCGACGGATAGTCCGTCTCGAAGCAGGTCTCCACGGTGCGGGTGATCGCGTTCTCCTCGTTGCGCACGGAGATGACGATGCTGACGCTGGGAGTGTAGCTGCCCAGGACCGGCGCGCGATGGCGCCAGGAGATCCAGAAGCGCGAGAGGAGGTACAGCGCCACGGTCAGGCTGTAGACGTAGAAGACCGGCGCATACCAGAAGAAATCGAGACTCTGCCATTTGCTCCAGACGAGCGCCGCCAGGACGAGTCCGATGAGCACGGCGATCTTCCTCTGATAAGAGGCGACCGCCCCGGCCACGAGCTCGGGCAAGGGGCGGTCCCACTTCAGGACGAGCTCGCAGGCGTGCTGGCCCTTGGACTTCACCTTGCGCGCGGCGGTCACGCGGCCGCGGAGCTCGCAGGGCAGCCCCCTGAAGAAGGGCGAGATCGACTTGGAGAGATGCATCCGGATGCGCACGGCCGTGCCGATCGCGAGCGGCCGGCTGACCGTCACGCAGAGACCGGCCTGATCGTGATCCCTCGCCTCCCCGGTCAAGGTGGCGGACCGCAGGAGGCCGCCGGAGGAGACGACCGTCACGGGGAAGCGCTCGCTCGTCCGGGCGTGCCGCCGCTTCTCCCTGAATCCCGCAGCCTGGACCGGCTGAGACGTCTCCGGCTCCTGGTGCGTCTGTGTCTGCGGATTCATGGGCGTAGTATATTCGTCGCGCCGAGCGCGTGGCCATGGAGGCGGGGTGAAGTCATTTTGTCGCCCTCGTGACGGGCTCGAAACCCGCCGGGCGCCGTCGGGCGAGGCCGAGATAATGACGCACGCTCCCGACGATGCGCTCGCTCGCCCGTCCGTCCCCGAAGATCCCCGCGCCTCCCGACATCGACGCGTGATGCGCCTCGTCGCGCAGCAGGCGCGAGGCCGCGCGGACGACGTCCCGCGTCCGCGTGCCGGCGAGGACGGCCGCGCCGGCGCTGACCGCCTCGGGCCTCTCGGTCACCTTGCGCAGGACCACGACGGGCTTGCCGAGCGACGGCGCCTCCTCCTGGAGCCCCCCCGAGTCCGTCAGCACGAAGGAGCTCATGCGCATGAGCTCGATCAGGTCGAAGTAGTCGAGCGCGGGGAGGAGGTGCGCGCGCGGGTGGCGCAGGCGGCGACGCACGACGTCCGCGACCTTGGGGTTCATGTGGACCGGGTAGAACAGATGCAGGCGCGGATGCCTCTCGACCAGGATCCGGAACGCCTCGCACAGCGACTCGAGGGGACGGCCGAAGTTCTCCCGGCGATGGGTCGTGACGACGACCGCCTTGTCGCCGTCGCGCATCGCGGCGACGGCGCTCCGGAGCTCGGGCGCGGCGAAGCCCCGCGTCCCCGCGCCATCGTGCAGCAAGGCGTCCACCACGGTGTTGCCGGTCTGGACGATGTTCGCCCGGGGGATCCCCTCGGCGAGCAGGTTCTCGAGGGCGGCCCGGGTCGGGACGAAATGCAGGTCGCTGAGGCGCGAGATCATGACGCGATTGGTCTCCTCGGGATACGGATTGCCGCGGTCGAAGGACCGCAGGCCCGCCTCGACGTGACCGACGGGCACGCGCTCGTAGAACGCGGCCAGCGCGGTGACGAAGGCCGTCGTCGTGTCTCCCTGGACGAGGACGAAGTCGGGGCGCAGGCGCCGCAGCACCTCCTGCAGGCGCGGCAGCGCGCGCGCGGAGAAGCCGTTGAGATCCTGGTTCGCCTGCATCAGGTCCAGGTCGAAATCCGGACGCAGGCCGAAGTTCGCGAGCATGCGGTCCAGCATCTGCCGGTGCTGGGCGGTCACGCACAGGCGGGTCGTCAGGTCCGTCCGCGCGCGGAGCGCGCGGACGACGGGCGCGAGCTTGATGGCCTCGGGCCGGGTCCCGAACACGGCGAGGATGACGGGCTTATTCACGGTGTCTCCTGTTCAATGAAGCGTCCCCTCCGGCGCGCGCGCGGGGACCGCCGCGCCGTGGGGGTGCCGGTGCACGGGCAGGCCCTCGCGCTCGCGGGCCTCGCGCGCGCGGTCGATGACCTCGACGATGGCGCGGCGCCCGGCCAGCACGAGCCGGTAAGGGTGAGGGAAGTTCGCGTCGAGCCAGCCCTTCATCCGCTCGTCGTTTATCACGGCGGCGGCGATGACGACCGGCCGCGCGCGCCCGTCGGCGACGACCATCAGGTGCTCGCGGCAGGCGCACTCGCTGATGAGGTCCAGGTCCTCCCGCCTCAGGCGCGCGTGATCCAGCCTCACCGCCTCCACCTTCAGCTGGCCCGCCAGCGTCTCGACGATCTCGCTCTCCCGCGCGAAGCCGCTGTCGACGAGGATGTCGCCCAGGCGCTTGCCCGACTCCTTCTGGGACCGGAGCGCCTCGGACAGATGGGACAGCGTGATGCGCCGCTGCTCGAGAAGGAGGTCCCCGAGCTTGCGCTTGTAGCCCAGGAGCTGCGCCTCGCTCGGGAAGGCGTGCGCCGTCTTCGCCCAGACCAGCTTCTCGCCGGTCAGGCGGTTGCGGACGAAGATGTGCGTCGCGCGGGCGACCGCGCAGAAGTTGATGACGTTCCCCCAGATGATCCGGGGCAGGGAGAGCCACGCCTGCTTCCAGGAGGAGATCCGAGCGTCGCACGCGACCCGCTGCGCGCAGCGGTTGAACAGGAGGAGCGCGTCGACGAGGATCACCTTCCAGACCCAGCCGTCGGCCGGGATGAACCGGATCCGTTCCGGATCGGCGCCGGCCGGGTCCCAGTAGGGGCCGACGGCGGCCTCGAGGAGCAGGAGGTAGCCGAGTATGTTGACCGAGTTGGTCAGCAGCGCCTTGCGGTCGCGCCAGATCATGTAGCGCAGCGGCAGGTCCCCCTCCCAGCCGCGCTGCTGCCAGCCGTGGAAGACGATGCCGAGCGTCCAGCGCGCCTTCTGACGGACGGCGTCCGAGAAGTTCGAGGGGAAATACTCCCTCGTCCCCACGAGCTCGCGCACGACCCGCAGCTTCGCGCCCTCGACGCGCGTCCGCTCGACGGTGAACTGCAGCAGCATCGAGCGCTCGCCGATGGCCTTCAGGCGGAACGCGAGGTCGTAGTCTTCCGTGAAGGTCCCGACGTTGAAGACCTGGTTGTTGTGCTTGAGGGCCAGCCGCTCGATGGCCGCGCGGGAGAAGCCGGTGCCCACGCCCGCCGAGGGGACCATGCCGCTCAGGCGCTCGCGCACCACCATGTCCTTGAGATGGGACTCGGCGAACTCGTCGAGGTAGGTCCCGGCCGTCATCTCGCCGGCGGCCGACTCGAAGGGGATCACCGGCAGCTGGACCATGGCGACCTCGGGGATCCAGCGGTTCATCAGCTTGAGGGAGAGCGGATGGACGAGGTCCTCGGAGTCGTGCAGCATGAGGATGCCGATGCGCTTGCCCGTCGCCTTGTCGTAATGGCGGATCCCCTCGATGATCCAGTTCAGGCAGTCGGCCTTGTTGGTCGGCCCGTCGTGCGGGCAGACGATCCGGTGCACGCGGGGGTCCGACTCGGCGACCGCCGCGACGGCGTGCATGGTCGCCTCGTCGTTCGGATAGGTGCCGATGAAGATGTCGTAGTTCCCGTATTCCACGGTGCCGAGGGTATTGCGCAGCATGTGTCCGATGACCGCGTCCTCGTGCCACGCGGGGATCATGATCGCGATGCCCTGCTCGGGCAGGGCGCGGAGATCCGCCTCCGTGACCTCCTCGGTCCGCGAGCGGGAGAAGCGCCGCCGCAGCTGGGAGCCGTAGTAGCAGACGTCGATGAACAGGTCGTCGAGGCCGCTGACGAGGATGGCGACCGCCGAGAAGCTCGTCAGGGCGACCAGCACGGCGCCGAAGTCGATCGTCACCAGACGGGCCTCCGCCGGCGCGTCGGCTCGAACGCGCCGGCGTCGGGGCGGCGGGTGAAATGAGCCGAATACACGAGCATCAGGCGGAATTCGTCGTAATGCGCGGGGTAGGGGTTCGGATCGCGCCCTTCGATCCCGGTGTAGGCGCCGCGCAGATACTCGGCGCGGACGTTCAGGTTGACCCGCGTCGAGGGCTGGAGCTCGACGCCCGCGCCCGCCTCGACGAGGTTGTTGAAGAAATCCCGGTTCGCGTCCTTGTGCGCGTTCACGGGGGCGTAGACGGTCAGCGCGGTGCGCAGTCCCGGATGGAAGCGGAGGCCGCCGCGCAGGCGCAGCGTCCCGATGACGTTGTCGCGGTAGCGGCCGTACCAGCCGAGGGTGAGTCCCGCGTCGGAGAAGAGCCGGCCGGGACCCTTCCAATACCGGTAATCGGCGAGGACGGCGCGGCCGTCGGTCTGCGTGCGGTCCGGATGCTCGTCGCTGAGCATCAGGTTGACCGTCACCCCCCACTCCGCCGACAGGCTCGTGTTCCAGCCGCGAGGCTGTAGCCGGAGCCCCGGGGCGAACGACACGGCGTCGTCCGCGTAGATCTCGGGGGCCGCGCCGCTGCGCGAGCGCGAGTCCTGGGCGCCGCGGACGGCGAAGTAGACGGACAGGGGCCCGTACGGATCCGGCTTCCAGCCGGCCCGCGCGTCCAGCGAGACGATCTTGTTGGGGAAGCGGGACGCGCTCCAGGCCGCCGCCTCGATGTCGAGGTACAGAGGGTCCGTGCGGCCGCGGTAGCCGGCCAGCGCCCTGCGCGCCGCGGACCGGTCTGGTAGTCACGGGGCTCCAGGCGCCGCACGCCCTCGAGGCGCGCCGCCGCCGCGGACTTGTCCCCGTCGGCGAGGCTCATGTAGCCCAGCTGCTTGGCGATCAGGGTCCGCCCCGGATCGGCGCGCAGGGCCATCGTGAACTACTCGCGGGCGGCCGCGGCGTCGGCGCGGCGGAGATGCGCGTAGCCTTCGTTCGAAAGGGCCTCGCCGCCGTCGGCGCCCGAGGGGCCGGCCGCGAGGCCGGCCAGCGCGGCGCGGGCCTGTTCCTGGAACTCGCCGGGCTCCTTGGCGGCGAGAGCGAACTCGTCCGCGGCCGCGGCCCGGTCGCCGAGGGCCTGGCGCGCGTAGCCGAGCTCCATGCGCAGGCGCGCGTCCGAGGGCGCGCCGTCGAGGAGCTCGCCGAGCAGGGCGACGGCCTCCTTCCATTCCTTCTTGCGCAGGTGAAGGTAGGCGAGCTCGTGCCGCGCCAGCCGGGCGGCGGGATCGGCGCGCGGCACGCTCGCGAGGAGCGCCGCCGCGTCCTCCGCCCGGCCCTCGCGCAGGGCGGCGTACGCCCGGTCGACGTCCGCGGACGGCGCCTCGCCGGCCGCCGGCCCGGCGCCGCTCGCGAGGATGAAGATCAGCAGGCCGATCCGGCACTCGGAGGGGATCTTCACGAGGCGAAGATATCGCTTCCCCGCCCGCGTTCCCATCGCCGCGGCGTCAAACAATTATTGAGGAAATGTCGGCGGGAAAAAAGAGAGGCCGGCCCGGCGCGGAGCCGGACCGGCCGTGAGAACGGGACGAGGCGCTACAGGGACGAGGCCGGAGCGGGCTTCGGCGCGCCGCCGGACGCCTGCAGCGCGGTCTGGGCCGCGTCGTGGATCCTCGCGTCGGTGCTGTCGAGCGCCGCGGAGAACGCCTGACGGGCCTGCTCCTTCTTCTTCAGGCGCTCGTACGTGTAGCCGAGCTGCAGCACGACGAGGTAGTCGTTCGGGCGCAGCGCGCGGACCGCCTCGAAGTCGGCCGCGGCCTCGGCGAACCGGCCCGCCTCGAAGTTGAGGAACCCGAGCTGCTTGCGGGCCGCCTCGTCCTTGGGATCGGCGGCGAGGACGGCCGCGAACTCCTTGCGGGCCGCCGCCTTCGCTCCCCGGTTCAAGGCCGCGTAGCCGCGCTCCATCGCCCGCCGGCGCTTCGCTTCGGACGGGTCCCCCGCCGCGAGGAGGCGATGGATCTCCGTCGAGGCGCCCTGGGCCGCCTCCTGGAACTCGCCGGGCTTCGCCGCGACGACCCGGAACTGCTCGTCCGCCTCCGCGTAGCGCTTGCGCGCCTGCTGCACGTAGCCCAGGTCCATGCGCAGCCGCATGTTCTCCGGGTCCTGCGCCGACGCGGCCGACAGGCGCTCGGCCGCGGGGCCGTACTGCTTCAGGCTCGCGTGCAGATAGCCGGCCTCGGTCAGGGCGGCGTGATCGCGGGGGTCCTTCTGCAGTATGGCGTTGAACGCCGCCAGGGCCTGCGTGTCCCGCTTCTGCTCCTTGAGCTTATAGGCGCGTTCGAACTGGGCTTTATGAGGCGACCGCGGCGCGGCGCCCTCTTGGCTTCCGGCGCTCGCGGCGGACAGCACGGCCGCGGACATCATGACGGCGACATAGATCTGGCGCATATTCTTCTCCTTTGCGGCTAGAGCGGCAGGCAACGGTAACAGAAACGCCCGCGCTCGCCCATGGAGGCAGCGTCACGGTTCGGTGTAGGAAATGTCACCCTCCGAGGGTCGCGTCCACGCCCAGGGCGCTTCCGAACTGGTCGGTTCGCGTCAGCTCCCACGGGTGCGGCCGCGAGCGGAGTGGAAGGATGTGGCGCGTCCACCGGTCCTTGATCCAGGCGTCGAGCAGGAGGTCGGTGAAGGCCCCCCCCGCCGTCAGGAAGGCGCGGTCGGCGTCGAGGCCGTCGAGCGCCGACTCGAGGCAATGCGGCACCCTCGTGCCCGCCGGCCGGTCGCCGTCCACAGGGGGCACGAGCCCCCGCTCGACGCCGTCGAGCCCCGCCAGGATGACCGCCGCCAGCGCCAGGTACGGGTTCGCCGTGGAGTCGGGGCAGCAGAACTTGACCCGCCGCGCGCCCGCCGCGGCCGTGCGGGCGGGGATGCGGCAGGCCGCCGCCCGGTCGATCGTCGAGACGATGGGCTCGACCGGGCCGGAGAATCCCGGGATCAGGCGGCGGTAGGAGTTGGTCGTCGGCGCGCACAGCGCCGTCAGCGCGGGCAGATGCGCCAGGAGCCCTCCGGCGAAGGCGCGGCATGTCGGGCTGGTCAGCGCCCAGCCCCGCTCGTCGTGGAACTGGTTCTCGCCCCCCCTCCACATCGCCGCGTGGACGGGCATGCCGGGCGTGCCGCCGCCGGGGACCGGACGCGGCAGGAACGAAGCCGTGAGCGAGCGCTCGCGCGCGAGGTTCGCCGCCAGCTGGCGATAGAGCATCACCTGATCCGCCATCTTCAGCGGCGCGCCCGCGCGCATCTGCACCCGGCCCTGCCCGGAGGCCGGGCCGGTCCGGAACCAGTCGACCCGGATGCCGGCGTCGCCGAGCGCCAGCGCGAGCCGGGCCAGGAAGTCCCAGACGACGCTCTCCGCCGCGGGAAGGCCGCCGGGCTCGAGGAGGAGGAACTCCGGCTCGACGCCCATCACCAGCGCGCCGTCGAGCCGCTCCTCCGCGACGCCCAGCGCGCGGGCGAGGACGTGCCTCGGCTCGAGCTCCAGCGGGCCGCGGCCGCCGGGCTCGAAGACGTCGCAGAACATGACGAGGCGGGGCGCGTCCGCCGCGGCGTCGACGTAGACCGCGTCCAGCCGCGGCATGAGCCGCATCAGCCCGTCCCAGCTCCCCCCGATGGGCTGCCCGTCGAGGGGCAGCCCGCGGGAGAAGAGACCCTCGTTCACCGCGTCCGCGGGCATCATGATCCGCCAGAGCCGGCCCTCGATGTCGGTGAAGCGGAATTCGGCGAAACGAAGCCCGCGCGACGAGATCAGCCGGCTCAGCGCGGCGAAGTCGGCGGGCGGGGCGCCCGCGGGCGGAGCGTCCCGCAAGACGGCCTCGATCACGGCGTGAACCGCCGCGGCAGCGCCGTCACCAGGCGGTCGTCGCCGTCGCCGGCCCGGGGATGACGCGTCTCCTTTCGCCATTTCCTTATCCGTTCGCTCCGGAGGCGCTGACGCCTCTCGTGTCCGCTCTCCAGCTCATACTCGCCCGCCGCGCGGCGGTCGCCGACGCCCGTGTTCTCCTCGTAGTTCATGGCCCCTCCTCGATCCTGCGCGCAAGTCTAATTGACTTTCATGCGGATGATTTCCACGCCCTCGGCGTAC
Source organism: Elusimicrobiota bacterium (assembly GCA_016182905.1). Lineage (NCBI taxonomy): Bacteria > Pseudomonadati > Elusimicrobiota > Elusimicrobiota bacterium. The sequence continues at coordinate 147,885 of JACPFR010000005.1, read as the reverse complement.
TTCACGCCCACGATCTTTCCCATGTTCCCGTCGACCTCGCGGTAGCGCTCGGTGTTCAGGCCGCGCGCGTCGAACTGGCTCGAATGGACTCGGATCGCCCGCATCTTCTCCTCGATCGTGTCCGAGATGTCGATGTAGGCGTGCGGATAGAAGGCGATGTTCACGGCGTGGCAGCTCGTCGGAGAGTAGCAGAAGATGTCGAAGTAACGCAGCCGCTGGCTGGCCATGCAGGCCTCGTAGACCAGCTTGTGGTCGAGATGCAGGTTCGCCAGGCAATGGCAGAACATCGCCGCCGGCTCGAGTTCCTTGACGAGGGCGTCGATCATGCCGACCAGCTGATGCGTCTTGAGGTCCTCGACCCGGCAGCACTTGTTGGGCGTCAGGAAACGGACCTCGCACCCGAGTATCTCGGCCGCCTTCATCGCCTCGAGGCGGCGCGAGCGCAGGCTGCTGGGTATGCTCACCACCACCATCACGACGCGGGCGCCGGCACGGCTCAGGCGGGCCAAAGTGCCGCCGCAGCCGAGCTCGAGGTCGTCGGGATGGGCGCCGACCGCGATCACGGTCTGGCCCGCGTACTTGCTCAAGAGATCGGCCCGCCCGGGCGCCGCCCGCTCCAGGACGCTCACGGTCATACGAGGACCCCCCCGCGGACCCGTTCCCCGCGCAGGATCTGAGCGCTCCGGGACCCGCAATTGAACAGCAGATCGAACGTCGACAGGTTCGGGATGAAGACCTCGCTGGACGGATGCTGCCGGTAGCGCGGATGCTCGAATTCCTGCCAGTGCACGCGTATCCCCGCCCGCTCGAACGCGTCCACGTCCAGATAGCCCCGCGAGGCCCCGTCCCCGGCGAGGTAGGCCGTCGCCCCGGTCTCCCGGCACATATTGAGGACCAGGTCGGATTTCGAGCCCGCGACGGCGAGGGTGGAGCTGCGCACCATCGGCGTGCGGATCTCGAGAGCCTCGCGGCAGAACTCGATGAGCCGTCCGTTGAGGCCGCTCAGGAGCTCCCAGCGCGTCTCGAAGATCTCGGCGAGGGCGGGCTCGTAGTCCCGGAAGTGCGGCGCCGACTGGTAGGCGTACTTGAGGGTGAGGAACATCTTGCGGCTCCACCGGAAGCGGCCGGAGCGGCTGTTGTCGATGCGCTTGTCCATGATGCGCTCGGACCGGGACTCCTGGACGACCGGCACCGTGATCCAGCGCTCACCCGCTCCCGTCTTGATCCGCACGCGGTTCTGGTAGCTCTGCCGCTCCATCTGGACGTGATCGACGACGATGAAGAGGTCGGCCTTGCTCATCTTGTCGAAATATCCGAGCCACGGGATGAAATTCGGTTGATGCGCCGCGACGATCATGCCGGCCTCCCTGCGACTGACGGCTTCGAACGCTGACCAAGTTTAGTCGACCCTCGCCCGCAAAACCATTGCGAGGGTGAAACAGTAATTTGATGCCGCGATGTGGACCGCGGGACGCGCCGGGCAAATTCTTGTTACGCGGTCACTATGGGCGGGACGCGTTCCGGGACCTACAATGAGTCAGCGTCAAGGAGGATCCGATGCGCACCCCAGGAAAGACCCAGTACAACGTCGAGTTCCCCAGCGATCCCGTCGTGAACGAGCGGCTGAACCGGCTCCTCGCCAAGACGAAGGTGGACATGAAGTCCGTCGTCACCACCTGCGTCGGCGCGCGGACCTTGGTCCAGTTCCTCGCGCCGAAGAGCGAGGCGCTCCGAGAGGAGCTGAAGAAGCTGGGCGTCTCCGTGCGCGAGGAGCTCATCTTCCAGTTCGAGATGCCGCACCATCATTGGGAGCTGCACAAGCTGGCGAAGTCCCTGGCGACCGAGGGCATCAACATCCTGTCCCTCTACAGCAACGTCGAAGGCGAGCAGATGCGGATCGTGCTCGCCGTGGATCAGCCCGCGAACGCGATGGCGATCATCGAGAAGCTCGGCTTCGATCCGGATTACGCGATCTACGATTGACGGACTTTATAAAGGAGGAGGCCCCATGCAGCGAACGAACACGGCGCGCTACAACATCGTGGTGAAGAACCGCCCTGGAGAGCTGGCGAAGCTGACCAAGCTGCTGTCCGACGCGGGCATGAACGTCAGCGGCCTGATGATCGCGAACCTCGGCGACAGGTCCTCCATCCAGTTCGCGGCACCGCGGGACAACGGGCGCCGGCACGGGCTCCGCCGGACGGGCGTGAAGACCTCCGCCGCCGGCTGAGGCGCGGCCTCAGCGGGGAGCGCCCGGCTCTTTCGCCTTGCCGTACTTCTTGGAGTAGCCGGGCTTCGTGACCTGACGGCTCCGGCCGATCACGAAGGAGTCCGGCGGGGCGTCCTCGGTGACGCTCGTCCCGGTCGCGACGAAGCTCCCCGCGCCGAGCGTCACCGGCGCGATCGTCTGCGAGGCGCCGCCGACGACGACCTCGTCCTCGATGATCGTCCTCTGCTTCAGCGGCCCGGCGCTCGAGCTGCTCGTGATGAAGCCCGCGCCGATGCTCACCTTCCTCCCCACCTGCGCGTCCCCGATGTAGCATTGATGCGCGGCCCTCGTCCCGGAGCCCAGGCTCGCGTTCTTGAGCTCGACGAAGTTCCCGAGCCAGACGTCGTCCTGGAGGCGCGTGCCCGGGCGGAGATGCGCGTAGGGCCCTACCCGGCAGTCGCGCCCGACGCGGGCCTGCTCAGCGAGGGTCCCCTGCAGGATGAGGCTCCCGGCCCCGACCTCGGAGTCGACGATCCGGCAGAAGCCCTCCACCCGCACGCCCGCTCCGAGGACCGAGTCGATCACCGTGCAGCCGCCCTCGATGCGCACGTCGGGGCCGATCCGGCAGCGCGGATCGATCAGGGTCGTGCGCGGATCCTGGAGGACCGTGCCCTTGAGCATCAGCTCGCGGTTGTAGCGCTCCCGCAAGGCGGTCTCCGCGCGCCACAGCTCATGCAGGTCGTCGACGTCCAGCGCCTCGGCGGGGTCCGGCAGGACGAACTCCGCGGCTCCGCGAGGGACGCGGAGGTCCCCGGCGCCCTCGAGCGCGGCCGGCAGGTCCTTGAGCCGGTAGCAGTGCGCGACGGCGCGCCCCTCCGGCCCCGCCGCCCGGCCCACGGTGCAGCCGGCGCCCGAGGCGGCGTGCCGCGCCGTCAGCTCCCGCAGCGTGCCCGCCGTCAGCAGCGGGACGTCGCCGTATAGGATCAGGACGTCGCCGTCCGGGCCCGGCGCGAGCCCCGCGGCCCGGACCGCGTCCGCCGTGCCGAGCGGGGACTCCTGGCGGACGATGCTCAGGTCCTTGTAGCCGCGGCACTGCTCGCGGAACTCGCGCTCGCCCCGGCCGACCACGAGACGGATCGACGCGCGCTCGAGCGCCTCGGCCGCGTCCAGGACGTGATGGATCATCGGCCGGAAGAATACCGGATGCAGGGCCTTGGGATGCCCGATCCTCATCCTCGCCCCGGCGCCGCCCGCGAGGACCACGATATGCGGCGCCGGGGAGCTTGCCATTGCGCGCATCCTAGGACTTCCGCGCGAGCCTCGCCATGGCCGGCGTGTTACGAAAATGTTGAGCGGGGCTTGCGGACGGTCGCCGCCGGCTGTTATCATCTTGATGTCGTCCGTTTGACGCATTCGTTTCCCCGCCGTGACTCGCCGACGCATCCAGGCGAGGGCCGCCCGCCTAGGGCGGCGATCCGACTCCCCCCTCCGCGTCACCGGCGCGCCCGCCGCCGGCATCCGCCTCACGTCAGGACCGGAGAGCCACTTGCCCAAACCGATGAAACGACACCGGACGTCCGCATCCGCGTCCCTCGCCCTTCGCGCGCTCCTCTGCGCCGGGCTCGTCGCCGGCGGAGCGCTCAGCGCCCGCGCCGCCTTCGACTTCGCCCCGACCGGCGCGCAGGCCGCCGCGATGGGAGGCTCCGTGCTCGCCGGCTCCGGCGACAGCGCGTCGCTCTTCCTCAACCCCGCCGGCGCCTCCGGCCTCGAGCGCCCCGAGGCCTACTTCATGTACAACCGGTACTTCGCGGGGCTCAGCGGCGTCGAGGCCCTCGGGCAGGGCTTCGCCTCCCTCGGCGTCCCCACCAAGATAGGCGTCCTGTCGGCCGGGTACGCCGACCTGCGCGCGTCCGGCCTCCTCGAGGAGCGCGTCGTCGCCGTCTCGTTCGCCCGGCGCTGGTTCGGCTTCCTCGACGCCGGCGTCACCGGCAAGCACCTCCACCATAAATACCTGATCGCCTCCGATCCCGCGGCGTCCGCCGACCCCGTCTTCCGCGACGGCTCCTCGCGCGGCGCGTTCGCCCTGGACTTCGGCGCCGGCGCCGCCGTCGCCGGTCCCCTGAGGGCCGCGCTGGCCGTGCGCAACGTCAACCGCCCGGACGTCGGGCTGGCCACCGAGGACCGGGTCCCGCGGGAGTATCAGGCGGGCCTGTCCTACGCCGTCGAGTCGTGGAGGCTGAAGCTGACGGCCGACTTCCTCTACCGCGACTCCGGGTCGGGCTCGCTCAAGGAGCGCAGCGTGCCCTCCGTCGGCCTGGAGAAGTCGCTCGAGGGCGACCGCGTCAAGTTCCGCCTCGGCGCCAGCCCCGACCAGTTCAGCGCGGGCGGCGGCGTCCAGTTCGACCGCCTGGGCTTCGACTACGCCTTCATCCTCAGCCGCAATCTCCTGGCCCACAACGCCGGCACGCACATGATCGGCGTCCGTTACCGCTTCGGCGACTCCGCTCCCGCTTCCACGAGGAACCCTTGAACATGAACAACGCCGCGCCTTTCCGCCTGAAAACGCTCGCGCTCCTCGCCGGACTCCTCCTCGCCGCTTCCGGCGCGTCCGCGGCGGCCTGCCTCGACAGCGCCGGGACCTGGAGGAACGCCTCCCTGCCCTCGCAGACCGGTCTTTTCACCGTCGAGTTCGACGCGACGCCCGGCTCCGCGAGGATGGACGGCGTCAGCGGCCTCTCCTACGGCGCGGCCTCCGGCTACGCCGCGCTGGCGGCGGCCGTCCGCTTCAACAACGCCGGCAGGATCGACGCGCGCAACGGCGGAGCCTACGCCGCGGCCTCCTCCGTCCCTTACGCCGCCGGGCTCGCCTACCATTTCCGGCTCGCGGTGAACCTGTCCTCCCGCACGTACGACGCCTGGGTCCGCCAGGGCGCGGGCGCCGAGCAGAGGATCGCCGCCGCCTACGCCTTCCGCAACGAGCAGAAGAAGGCCTCCGCGCTGAACAACCTGGCCCTCCTCGCCTCGACGGGCCGCGAGACGGTGTGCGGCGCGGCCGCCGTCGCCGCCGACACGACGCCTCCCGCCCTCGGCGCCGTGTCGGCCTCGCCCGTCTGGCAGAGCTCGGCGACGGTCTCCTGGACCACCGGCGAGGCGGCCGACGGCCAGGTCGAGTACGGGGCGACGACGGCCTACGGCGCCTCAACCGCCCTGGACGCCGCCCTGACGACCGCGCACGGCGCCGTCCTGAGCGGCCTAGCCGCCGGAACCCAGTACCACTATCGGGTCAAGTCCCGCGACGCCGCCGGGAACATCTCGGCTTCGCCGGATTCGACCTTCACGACCGCGGCCGTCGCGCCCCCCGCGACGGTCGCCACCTTCTCCGACGACTTCTCCTCCTACGCGCCGGACGTCTGCCTCGCCGACGGAGCCGTCTTCGGCCCGTGGACGTCGCTCTTCAACGGCTACGGCTGCAACTCGGTCAGGACGGACGGGGTGAAGTCCTGGCTCGAGGAAAGCCCCTTCCCGAGCGCCTCCCCCTCCGAGACCCACGCGTCCATGGTGCTCGGGCCGTCGTTCAGCGGCCCGCTGACCCTGACGGCGGACATGCTCACCGTCGCGCAGCTGCGCACGGGCTCGGCGCCGAACGCCTGGGAGGTCGCTTGGCTCGTCTGGAACTACGCCGACAACACCCATTTCTATTATTTCACGCTCAAGCCCAACGGCTGGGAGCTGGGCAAGGCGGACCCCGCCTACCCGGGCGCCCAGCGCTTCCTGGCGACGGGCTCCTCCCCGGTCTTCCCGATCGGCGGGACGCACGCCGTCAAGATCGTCCAGAGCGGCGACGTCATCAAGGCGTACGCGGACGGGACCTTGCTCGCGACGTTCACCGACGCCGAGCGTCCGTACCGCTCCGGGCGCATCGGCCTCTATAACGAGGACTCCCGGGTCCGCTTCAGCAACGTCGCGGTCGATACGAGCACCGCGACCGCGGCGACGGCGTCCGTCGCCTCCGCTCCGGGCGCGGACAAGCTCGGCGTGACGCAGATCTACCCCACGGCGGGCGGCGGGAAAGAATGGTTCTCCGACTGGGGCAACGGCGCGGCCCGGACCTTCGGCTGGGGCGACGATCCCCGGGACCCCTGGTTCCACGGCAAGGGCAACGCGACCTACAAGGTCGACGGCGCCGGCCAGCTCCTGATCTCCGGGGCCGTGCCCCGGATGTACATCTACGACCCGGCCTTGGCTCAGAGCTGGCGCAACGTGGAGATGACGGTCTACGCCAAGCGCGTCTCCGACTCCGGGACGCCCTGGGGCGGCATCGTGGGCGCGACGCGCACCAACCACATGGCCGAGTCGGTGAATCCCTGCGACACCCGCGGCGCCATGGGCCGCTTCAGGTACGACGGCCATATCGACTTCGAGAAGGAGACGAGCCACCCCGCCTCGACGGCCGTGCAGAACAAGACGCAGTTCGCCGGCGGGCTGCCGTACGACCGGTGGATCGGCTACAAGCTGACGGTGTACGACCTGCCCAACGGCGACGTGAAGCTCGAGAGCTGGCTCGACATGACGGACGGCGCCGGCGGCGGATCTTGGGTCAAGGTCAACGAGCTTCAGGACAACGGCCTGAACTTCGGCGTCGGCGGGACCCCGTGCAAGGCCGGCATCGACCCCGCCCTGAGGCTGACGAACAGCGACGCGCGCCCCGGGACCGAGACCGGCAGGCCGAACCAGGCCGTCTACTGGCGCAGCGACAACGTCGGGACGGACGGGCTGATCTACAAGAAGATGAGCGTGCGGGAGATCGACCCGGCCGGGACGGCCGCCGCGTCGCTCGCGGCCGCGCCGGACGCCGGAGCCGCGGCCCCGACCGCGGCCGACGCGCGGGCGCCGCAGAAGATCCTGAGCCCCGCTCTGCGCGACGGGATCAACGACGAGGCGCGGTTCGGGGCGGAGGCGGACGAGGTGGACATCTACGACCTGAAGGGACGCGTCGTGTTCCGCGCCTCCCGGCAGGGCGCCGCGTCCATCGTCTGGGATGGACGCGACGGCGCCGGCCGGGTCCGCGAGTCAGGCGTCTACCTCGCCCGGGTCAAGAAACGGGACTCGGGCGTGCTGTACCAGAGCTTCGTGCTGGTCAAATGACCGCGCGCCGTCAGGCGCGCACGATCTTGTCCTTCCACTGCGTCTGGCCGGCGCAGGCGTTGCGCGTGTCCACGACGAGCGGAGCGCCGCGCGCGATCATCTCGTAGTCGTAGTCGCTGTGGTTCGTCACGATCACGACCGCGTCGACGGAGGCCAAGGTCGCGCTCGTCACGGGCACGGCGCTCACCTTCAGATGGCGGGTGTGTTCCGAGTCCGGGAACTTCGGGATGTTCGGGTCGTTGTACACCACCGAGGCCCCCTTCTGCTCCAGGAGCTCGAGCAGCTTGAAGGCCGGCGACTCGCGGGGGTCGTCGATGTCCTTCTTGTAGGCGAGACCCAGCATCAGCACCCGCGCTCCCTCGAGCTTCTTGCCCTGCGCCCTCAGTCCCTCCTCCAGCTTCGCCATCACGTAGTAGGGCATCTGGATGTTGATCTCGCCGGCGAGGTCGATGAATCGGGTGTTGAACTGGAACTCGCGGGCCTTCCACGACAGGTAGAACGGATCGATCGGGATGCAGTGGCCGCCCAGGCCGGGGCCCGGGTAGAACGCCTGGAAGCCGAACGGCTTGGTCGCCGCCGCGCCGATGACCTCCCACACGTCGATGTCCATGCGATCGAAGCACATCTTCAGCTCGTTGACGAGGGCGATGTTCACGCAGCGATAGATGTTCTCGAGGAGCTTCGCGGCCTCGGCCGCCTCGCAAGAGGAGACCTCGACCACGCGGGCCACCGCCTCGCGGTACAGCGCGGCCGCGGCCGTGCGCGAGGGCTCGTCGATCCCGCCGACGATCTTCGGGATCTGCTCGATCGAGAAATCCTTGTTGCCGGGATCCTCGCGCTCCGGCGAGAAGGCGAGGAAGAAGTCCTTCCCGCACTTCAGGCCGCGCTTCTCGAGCTCGGGCTTCATGACCTCCCGCGTCGTCCCCGGATAGCTCGTGCTCTCCAGGATGATCAGCTGTCCCTTGCGCAGGGTGGCGCCGATGGCCTTCGCGGTCTGGCGGATGGCGGAGACGTCGGGCTTGCCGTCCATCGTCAGCGGCGTCGGGACGCAGACGAAGATCGCGTCCGCCCCGGCGAGGCTGCGGAAGTCGGACGTCGCCAGCAGCTGCTTGGCCGCGAGGTGGCGGGAGATGTCCTCGGACGGGACCGACCTTATATAGGAACGCCCGCGGTTGAGCGAGTCGATCTTCGACTGGTCCGTGTCGCAGCCGATGACGCGGAAGCCCTTCGAGGCGAACAAGCGGAGCAGCGGCAGCCCGACGTAGCCGAGCCCCATGACGGCGACGCGCGCGTCGCGGGTCGGGAACTTCTTCAGCAGCGATCCGAGGGCGTCCGCGTCCCGGCCGGCTTCGGCGGCGGCGGCGGGCCCTCTCGTCAAGGTCGTGGTCTTCGGTGTCATGATTGCTCTCTCCTCTGCGGTCTTGAGCACGGATGCTAGCATCCTGATATCTGATCCGCTGGACGGGCGAGTAACGATCTTGCGAACGTCCGCGTCACGATTCGAAAGCGCAGGCTTTACGCCCGCTCCATGGCCGCGCGCGGCGCGCGCCGATATAATCCGTCCCATGTGTGGAATAGTGGGCTACGCCGGATCGAAGCAAGCCGTGCCGGTCCTCCTGGACGGGCTGAAGCGGCTCGAGTACCGCGGTTATGATTCCGCGGGATTGGCGGTCGTCGCGGAAGGGGTGCTCACCGTCGCGCGCAGCGTCGGAAAGCTGTCCTGCCTCGACGACCTGATGGCGCGCAGGCCGGTGCTCGGCTTCCTCGGCCTGGGGCACACGCGCTGGGCGACGCACGGAGGGCCGTCCGAGGCCAACGCGCACCCGCACACGGACTGCGCCGGCCGCATCGCGGTGATCCACAACGGCATCATCGAGAACTACATGACGCTCCGGGACGAGCTGACCGCGCGCGCGCACTACTTCACGTCCGCGACCGACACCGAGGTGCTCCCCCACCTTATAGAGGAGGAGCTCGCGAAGCACGGTACGGGGACGTCCGCCGCGGCCTCCGAGTCCGCGCTCGCCGACGCCGTGCGCGCGGTCATCCACAGGGTGCGCGGCGCCTACGCCCTGGCCGCGATCTGGGCCCAGGCGCCGGGGTCGATCGTCGCCGCCAAGAAGGACTCGCCCCTGGTCATCGGCCTCGGCGAGCGCGAGAACTTCATCGCCTCGGACGTTCCCGCCCTGCTCAAGCACACGCGGCGGGTGGTCTACCTCGAGGACGGGGAGTCCGCCGTCCTGCGCGCCGACCGCTGCGCCTTCTTCGACGCGCTGGGCCGCGCCATCGAGAAGACGCCGGCCGTCATCGAGTGGGACAGCGCGGCCGCCGAGAAGGGCGGCTTCCGCCATTTCATGCTCAAGGAGATCCACGAGCAGCCGCGCGCGGTGGAGAACACCTTGCGCGGACGGCTGCCCCCACGGGACGCCGGGCGCCTGGGCCGCGAGAGCGGCCTGACGCCCGAGCTGCTGCGCGGCGTCGAGCGCGTCCACATCCTGGCGTGCGGCACCTCCTGGCACGCCGGCATCGTCGGCAAATACCTGCTGGAGCGCCACGCCGGGATCTCCGCGCAGGTGGAGACCGCCTCCGAGTTCCGCTACCGCCGTCCCGTCCTCGCGCCGAACACGCTCGTGGTCGCCATCAGCCAGTCGGGCGAGACCGCCGACACCTTGGCGGCCGTCCGCCTGGTCCAGAAGGCCGGGCTGAAGGTCCTCTCGATCGGCAACACGGTCGGCGCGGCGATCCCGCGCCAGGCGGATTTCAACTTCCACACCTTCTGCGGGCCCGAGTGCGGCGTCGCCTCGACGAAGGCCTTCGCCGGCCAGCTGACCGCCCTGAGCCTGCTGGCCCTGCAGGCCGGGACGGCGCGCGGCTTCATGCCGGTCGAGGAGGCGCGCGAATGGGTCGACGAGCTGGCGGCCCTCCCGGAGCTCCTGCGCCGGACCCTGAAGCTCGACGGCCAGATCCGCGAGATCGCCGCGGAACTGCGCGAGGCCGCGCACGTCCTCTTCATCGGCCGCGGGGTCAACTATCCGACGGCCATGGAAGGGGCGCTGAAGCTCAAGGAGATATCCTACATCCACGCCGAGGGCTTCGCCGCCGGGGAGATGAAGCACGGGCGCCTCGCCCTCATCGACGCGCGCATGCCGGTCGTGGCGATCGCCACGAGATCCGACGTGTTCGAGAAGACCCTGTCGAACATCGAGGAGGCCAAGGCCCGGGGCGCCCGGCTCATCGCGCTGTGCACCGAGGGCGACCGGCGCCTGCGGGGCAAGGCCGACCGGATCGTGGAGGTGCCGGCCGTGGGGGAGCACTTCTCGCCGATCGTCAACATCCTCCCGCTCCAGCTCCTGGCCTACCACGTCGCCGATCTGCGGGGCTGCGACGTCGACCAGCCGCGCAACCTGGCGAAGAGCGTGACGGTCGAGTAGCGCGGCTACTCGCTCTCGGATTCCTCGTCGTGGCGGGTCGCGGCCTCGAGGCGGCGCGCGGCGTAGCCGTCCGCCCCTCCCAAGGAGCGCCAGACGAGCAGGCGGGCGCGCTGCGAGGCCGACAGGAAGGCGTTCAGGCCGGCGTCGACGCGCTCGCTGCGCTCCGCGATGGCGCGGTTGATCTGGTTCACCTGCTCGAGGGAGTCCTCCACGTCGCGCTCGCTGCCGTTGTCGGCCAGCAGCGACTGCAGCTTCACCATCTCATGGCGCAGCAGCTCCCTCAGGGGCTTGAGCCTCGCGGCCTTCTCGTTCTCCAGCGCCGTGAACTTGCGGGCCTGCTCGGCGCTGAGGCCCAGCATCTTCCGCCACTGCTCGCCGGCGGCGACGCCGCGCTCGAGCGGGTAATCCAGGGCCGGATCGGGAACGGCGGCGTAGGCGGGGAGCGCGGCGGCGACGAGGAGCGCGGCGGAAAGGGAGGCGACGGACCGTCGGGATTCGTTGTTCATGGGACTATGATAGGGAAACGGCCGGTACCCGGCTACGGCGGCGGAGTCACGGTTTTCTGACCGCCTCGTGACGGCGAACGCCTCGTCAGCTCGCCGCGACGAGGAAGCGCACGGCGCGCTGGACCGGGGGCCGTCCGGACGTCCCCTCGCAGCGGACGAGCGCCTGATGCCGCCCGGGCGCGAGGCCGGACCGCTCGAACCACCAGTAGCCGCCGCCCAGGCGGCAGGCGTCCCAATGCTCGCCGTCGATGGCGATCTCCACGCGGCGGTCCGGCGCGTCGATGAGGAAGCGGCAGCGGGACGCGTCGACGACCTCCCCCTCTCCGGGGTAGAGCACGGCGAAGCCTTCCGAGCCGGCCGGTGAGAGCCGCGTCACGGCAGGTCCACCAGGAACAGGCAGGTCTGGCGCGGCTCCTTCTCCCTGCGGTGCGGACGGACGCGGACGACGGCCTGCCGGCGTCCGGGCTGATACTCCGTCCATTCGTACGACCAGCACCCTTCGCCGCGGCGGCACGGGCGCCACTCGTCGTCGTCGATGGAGATCTCCAGCCCCTCGATCGAGGAGTCCAGGACCTGGTACTCGCTCTCCGGGAAATAGCTGCGCTGACCGATCTGCGGATGCTCCACGGAGATCTCCGGCGCCACGTCGTCCGCGCCGAACGTGTCCCACAGCTTGAAGCTCATCGGCGTGCGCGCGCGGCGAGGCGCCTCCAGGACCGCCGTGCCGCCCGCGCCTCGCGATCTGACCGCTCGTCTCATGTGACCCTCCCGCACGCGCCGTGCCAAGAGCATATTCCCGGACGTCCGCCGGAAGCAATCATGGCCGCGTCAGGCTATTGTGACGGTTCCATGACGGCCGGCCCTGGCCTTCGGCAAAGTGATCGTGAACACGCAGCCCTTCCCGGGCAGGTCCCGCGCGCCGAGGGTGCCCCCGTTGAGCGCGACGGCGCGGCGGCTGATCGCCAGGCCGAGCCCGAGGCCCGAGCGGTCGGTCCCCTTCTGCGTGAACGGCTCGAAAAGCTCCGCGATCCCGCCGGGAGGCAGCCCACCGCACTGGTCCTCCACCTCGAGCGCCGCGGAGTGCTCCTTCTCCAGGCCGCGGACCCGCACGGTGCCGCCCGCCGGGGTGAACTTGATCGCGTTGCGCACCAGGTTCGACAGGGCGGACGAGAGGTAGGGCCCGTCCGCGTTGACCGTCAGGCGCGGGTCGACGCGGACCGAGAGTTCCACGCCCTTGACGCGGGCCTGCTCGGCCGCCGTGGCGACGACGTCCCGGACCGCCTCGGTCAAGGTCATCAGGCGGCGGTGCGCCGGCGGTTCCTTATGAAGGCGGACCTCGGCGTCGGCGCGGTCGAGGAGGACGCGCATGTGCCGCAGGTTGCGCTCCAGCAGGGCGGCGGCGGCGCCGGCGTCGGGAGACTTCTTGATCATGGCGTGGGCCACGAAGACGCAGGCCAGGGCGTTGCGCAGCTCGTGGACGAGGAAGCCCATGCGCGTGGCCGCGTCGTAATCCTCGTGCCGCCGCGCCTTCTTGTGGTGCGACTCGTCCGCATGCCTGGTCATACGTCCTCCGGGCGCCGCCGTCGCGAAGATTATAGGAGCCGCCGCGCGGGGAGGCCATGGCCGGGATGTAACCCTTTCGTTGGGAGGACGTCGCCGGAGCGCGGGGCGCGGCCGTCAATGGATTGGTACGGAACCGTCAACGGCGGCTGCGCTAGAATCATCCCGACGCGCACGAACATCGAACCAGGAGGCGGCCATGCAGAGGATTCCGGCGGCGGACTTGTCGAAGGCGGCGGGGAGGACGAGGGAGCAGCTCGACGCGGTGCAGCGGAAGATGGGACGCGTGCCGAACCTGCACGCGACGATGGCGAACTCGCCCGCGGTGCTGAACGCGTACATGCGCCTGCACGACGCGCTCTCCCAGACGTCCCTCGACACCCGGCTGCGGGAGCTGCTGGCCGTGGCGGTGGCCTCGGAGAACGAGAGCGAGTACTGCCTGGCCGTCCACACGGAGGCCGGCAAGAACCTCAAGGTGGACGAAGCGGAGCTGCTGCGCGCCCAGGCGGGGGACTCCGCCGATCCCAAGACCCTCGCGGCTCTCCGCTTCGCGAAGGCGCTCGTGCAGAAGCGCGGCCGGGTCAGCGACTCGGAGGTCGCCGCGCTCAAGGCCGCCGGCTTCGGCAACGCCGCCGTCCTCGAGATCGTCGCCTCGACCGTCATGAACATCTTCACCAACTACACCAACCACGTGGCGGCGACGAAGATGGATTTCCCTCGGACGCGCGTGCCGGTCGCGAATTAAGGCAGGAGGGCGGAGACCGCCCGGCCGGCAGCCGGCATCCTTAGAATGACCGCTCGCAAATCAACCTCGCACAGGAGACACCCCATGATCCAAGCTCCGCTGAAGACCGTCGGCGTCGATTATCCGCGCGCGGGAGAGACGCTCGCTCCCGGCCAGGACTACAGCTTCCGCGTCACGGCCCCGTCCGACGCGAAGGAGGTCCGCCTCTCCATCGACGACGGGGAATGGAAGCCCTGCCGCATGGACGCCGGCTACTGGTGGTTCGATTGGACCCCGCAGGACGAGGGCGACCACATCGCGGTGTCGCGCGTGATCGAAGCCGACGGCTCGATGCTCGTCACCCAGCCGCGGCTGTTCACGGTCCGGGGCTAGCGCCGCGAGGCCCGGGCGCGCTCGCGCGCCCGGGCCCACTCGGGGCGGCCGCGCCTCAGCGGAAGCGCAGGCCCTTGAGGTACGGTGAGGATCTCCCGGCGTTCATCTGGATGACGGTCTTGAGGTAGAACCCGCGCGCCTCGCCGGGCGACCGCCGCTCCCGGACGACGTCGTCGGCGAGGTTCAAGGCCAGGAAGTTCGTCTCCTCCGACTCGCTGGTCGCCGACAGTTCCCGGCCGTCCCGGCTCAGCCGCAGCGCGACGTCGAGCTCGGCCAGCGCCTGCACCTTGTCCCGAGGCACCGAGTAGCCGATCGTCTGCTCGAGGACGTCGATGTGCTCGTTGGGATCGCGATAGACGGTGGTGATCTTCCACGGGGCGTTGTCGTACCAGGAGAGGCGGTCCGAGATGGCCAGGTCCGGCGGCCCGTACTTCTCCATGATGACCTCCGCGGTCCTCTGCGCCGTCACGGGCCAGCCGGTGAGGATGCGCCGGGCCTCGGCCTCCCGGGCGCGCAGCGCGGGCTCCGCGGGCCGGGCCGCCTCGACGACGAGGGTCCGGCCGCCGCCGCCCGAGACGTCGAGCTTCGAGCGCTCGATCGCGGGATGCTCGAATCCGGCCGCCTCCGGCACGATCACGGTGACGGCGTCCCCGGGGGGCATCCGGCGCACCTCGGAGAGGATCGAGCCGTCGTTGGCCAGGCTCCCCGGCGCGAGGAAGGCCCCGGCGCCCTCGCTGCGGACGAGCATCTCGCCCGCCCAGACCGAGGTGACCGAGATCGCCCCGCCCTTCCGGAGGCGGAACTTGCGGTCGCCGACGCTGACCTCGAGCGACCGGGGCTCCTTCTCGACCGCGGCGATCCGCATGGTCCCCGACCGGCTTCCCTCCGGCCGTATGGCCAGGAACTGGAAGACGTCGCCCTCCGCGGCGCGCACGCTCGCGTGGTAGTCGGAGTCCAGCACGGCGAAGCCCGAGCGCACCCGGACGATCGAGCCCGAAGGAAGGTAGGGAAGGCTCGGCGCGGCGCTCTCGCCGGAGCTCCCGGGCTCGACCTCGACGCGTCCGCCCATGCGCGTGATCTGGAGCCGGGGCGCGGCCTCCTCCGGCGCCGCTTGGATCTGCGCGCGCGCGCCGCCCAGCAGAACGAATAACGCCAATGCGCCGATGTTCGTCTCCAGCATGGCCGCCTCCTTGCCCATCGTCGAGCCTGAGGGCAATATACAAGGCCTCCCCCGCCTTGGCCATGGCGGCCGGGTGACGGTATTTTGATCGGCGGATGAAGCAATACGGCTGTAACATGAAAAACATATCCTTTCAACAATGCCGATACGACTCCTGTTCCTCATATTGTCCTTCGCGATCGCCGCCCCCTCGCGCGCCGCCTCTCCCGCCGGAGGCATCGAGCCCGCCCGGATGCAGACCCTTCTCCAGGGGTTCGTCGACAAGCTCTACATGAAGGCGTTCCGCCATCTCGGCGACGAGCGTGATTTCGACCACGGCCACGTCCTTTACGCCCCCGGCACGAAGACGCCGGTGGCCATCCTCTATCACACCCAGGAGCTGGCTCAGGACGAGCCGGCGGGCAGCGAGTTCGGCTACCTCGACGCCGGAGCCCGGAACTGGATCCAGTGGGTGGATCGGGGCGCGATCGAGAGCGCGGACCTCTATCAGCGGCGGGAATTCCCCGACTCGGCCTACTGGCGCTGGTTCAAGGAAGAGCGCGTTCCGATCCTGAAGCGCTATCACACCATCGTGGACAAGATGCTCGACCCGGCGCGGCTCGGCGCGGAGACGTCGGAAAGCCTGCAGCTGGTGTTCACCCGCGTGGACTGCGCCGCTCCCCCCGCGCCGCAGCCCGGCAAGTCGCCCATCGACGTCCGCTTGCCGTCCGGCGAGCGGGTCTGCCTCGCCCTCGGCGCGTCCTGACGGGCCGCGTGTGACGGGCCGAGCGCAATAGCTTTACACGCCATCCATGGGCTTGCGCCTTCATTCCGAGTAACCTCGTATTAGGGGATCATCGGGAGGTGGACCATGGGGGGTCAAGAGTCCCGGCCGGCGTTCCGCGGCCGGGAGGCGTTGGAGCAGTGGCTCTTGGCGTGCGCCTCGGCCGTCGGCGTCTATGCGCTCTCCCGCGCGGGCCTGAACCTCTCGACCGGCCCCGCCGACGCCGCCCCCTTCTGGCCCGCGGCCGGATTCGCGCTCGCGGCGACGGCGCTGTGGGGGCCGGGCGCCGCCTTCGGCGTCTTCTTCGGCGCCGCGCTGGCCTACGAGCGGCCCTCGTCCGCCGGCGCCGGCGCGGCCCTCGTCCCCGGCCTGACGGCGATGGCCTTGGCCGGGCTGGGAGCCGCCGCGCAGGCCCTGATGGGAGCGGCCGTCTTCCGCCGCGCGGGATCGGCGGCGTTCTTATGGGCCGCGGCGGCGCTGATCGCCTTGGTCAGCCCGGGCTTCGAGCTGCTCGCGCTCGCCGCCGCCGGCGCGCCCCCGGGCCTCGATTGGGCGCGGGCCGCCGCGATCTGGTGGATCGGCAACGCCTCGGGCCTTCTCGTCGTCGCGCCGCTGCTCCTGGCCGGCGCCCGGCCGCCGCCCTTCGGCGCGCGCCGCTCGGCGGCCGCTCCGCCGGAGTTCAGCGGACGGCTGTTCGACCGCCTGCCGATCGGCCTCCTGATCCTGCGCCTCGACGAGCCCGAAAAGGCCGCGTCGCTGCGCGTCGTCAGCCTGAACGCGGCGGGGCGGTCCCTGGCCGGGGCCGAAGGCGCGCGCGCGGCGGGGGCCCTGCTGAG
This sequence comes from Elusimicrobiota bacterium, assembly GCA_016182905.1. Classification (NCBI taxonomy): domain Bacteria; kingdom Pseudomonadati; phylum Elusimicrobiota; species Elusimicrobiota bacterium. The sequence goes on along the minus strand of JACPFR010000005.1, from coordinate 131,138 downwards.
CGAGTTCTCCCCCGAGTCCTTCGCGACCGAGCTCCCCGCGGCCTGCGTGTCGGCGCTCAAGACCGGGGAGAGCCGCGTCCTCCACGAGTTCACGAGCCGGCACGCTCCGGGAGCCTATTTCAACGTGAACGTCTTCCCGCTCGGCGGTCCCGAGGTCGGCGTCGCCTTCGAGAACGTCACCGAGCGGAGGAACGAGCAGCGCCGCGCCCGGGCGCAGGAGCTCGAGCGGCGCACGGCCGAGCTGAGCCGCTCGAACCAGGAGCTCAGCCAGTTCGCCTACGTGGCCTCGCACGACCTCAGCGCGCCCCTGCACAAGGTCAAGGCCTTCGGCAGCCGGCTCCAGGAGAAGGTCGAAGGAAAGCTCGACGAGGAGGGCCGCGATTATCTTCGCCGCATGCTCCGCGCCGTCGACGGGATGCAGAGCCTCATCGACGCGCTCCTGGCGCTCTCGCGGGTGTCGACGCGCGGCGCCCCGGCGGAGGTCGTGGACCTGGGGGCGCTGACCCGGGACGTCGTGGAGAGCCTCGACCACGAGATCTCCCGCGCGCGGGCCCGCGTCGAGATCGGAGACCTCCCGCGGATCAGCGCCGATCCCCTGCAGATGCGCCAGCTGCTCCAGAACCTCCTGTCCAACGCCGTCAAATTCCACGCGCCCGGCGCGGCGCCCCGCGTGCGCGTGAGCGGGAAGGCGACGGAGGACGGGCTGTGCGAGCTCGTCGTCTCCGACAACGGCGTCGGCTTCGACATGAAGTTCGCGGAGCGGATCTTCCAGCCGTTCCAGCGGCTGCAGTCCAGCGCCGAATACCAAGGCACCGGGATGGGCCTGGCGATCTGCCGGAAGATCGTCTCCCGCCACGGCGGGACGATCGGCGCGGCGAGCGCTCCGGGGCGCGGCGCCGAGTTCAAGGTGGTCCTGCCCGTCTCGCAGGAAGGGAGGATGGCATGGCAGCCCCAAGAAAAAGCGTTCAGCTGATCATCGCCGAGGACGACGAGGACGACTATTTCCTGACCAAGAGCGCGTTCGAGAAAGCCGGCCTGCGCAACGAGCTCGTCTGGGTCAAGAACGGCGAGGAGCTGCTCGAGACGCTGAAGCGGAGCCCGGCGAAGGACGGCGCCGCCTCCCCGAGCGGGGCGCGCCTCGTGATCCTGGACCTCAACATGCCGCGCATGGACGGCCGCGAGGCGCTCGCGAGGATCAAGGCCGACCCGGAGCTGAGGCGGATACCGATCATCGTGATGACCACCTCGAGCGCCGAGGAGGACGTCATCCGCTCGTACGACCTCGGAGCCTGCTCCTTCATCCATAAGCCGGTGACGTTCGCCGATTTCGTGTCGGCGGCCAATCTACTCAGATGCTACTGGCTCGAGATGGTCGAGCTTCCGGGCGGCGGAGGAGCGACATGGACAAAAACATAAGGATCCTGCTGATCGAGGACGATCCCGACTACACTTTGCTGATGAACCTGTACATCGACGAGGCGTGCGGCGGGTCCATGAAGCACGAGGTGGAGAGCGCCGTCAGCCTCGCCCAGGGACTCGACCTGCTCGCCCGCCGCGAGTTCGACATCGTCCTGCTCGACCTGATGCTCCCGGACAGCCAGGGGCTGGAGACCTTGGCCGCGCTGCGCCGGCGCGCGCCCGGGGTCCCGGTCGTCGTGCTGACCAACCTCGCGCTGGAGGAAACGGGGCTCAAGGCCATCGGCGAGGGCGCTCAGGACTTCCTGATCAAGAGCAAGGTCGACCAGCAGCAGCTGAGCCGCGCGGTCGGCTTCGCGCTCGAGCGCAGCCGGCTGTTCCGGCAGATGGAGAGCCTCGTCGCCGCGTCGCCGGACGGCATCGTCATCGTCGACTCGGAGCGCATGGTCCGGTACGCCAACCCCGCCGCGCTGGCCCTGCTCGACCGCAAGGCCGAGCAGGTGCAGGGGCGGCTCTTCGAGCATCCCATCCGGGGCGAAGGCGCGACCGAGATCGAGCTGCGCGGGGCGAAGGGGCCGGTCACGGCCGAGCTTCGCGCCGCCCCGGTCGAATGGCGGGGCGCCCCGGCGCGCCTGGTCTCGATCCGGGACATCACCGAGCTGCGCAAGCTCGAGCAGGTCCGGGCCGAGGTCAAGGAGCGCCGGCGCATGGATCAGCTCAAGGACAAGCTGCTCAGCACGGTCTCGCACGAGCTGCGCACGCCGCTGAGCATCATCAAGATGGCCGTCGGCACGATCCGCGACCGCCTCGCCGGCCCGCTGACCGAGGACCAGGAGAAGATGATCCGCATGGCCGACCGGAACGTCTCCCGGCTGGCGCGCATCCTCTCGAACTTCCTCGACCTGTCGCGCCTCGAGTCCGGGAACGCGCTGGCCGACCTCGCCCCGCTCGACCCCGGGGAGCTGGTGCGGGAGATCGCCGACGACCTGCGCATGACCTACCGGAGCCGGAGCGTCTCCCTGACGGTGGACGCGGCGAAGGGCCTGCCGCGCGTGAAGGCCGACCGGGACATGATCTCGCAGGTCCTGTCGAACCTGCTCGACAACGCCCTGCGCTACGCGCGGGAGCGCGTCGAGATCCGGGTCAAGCGCGTCGCCGAGGAGGTCGTCATCAGCGTCATCGACGACGGCAAGGGCATCCCCGAGGGACGGAGCGCGGACCTCTTCAACAAGTTCGTCCAGCTCGACCGCCCGAAGGGCGGCGAGGGCTACAAAGGAACGGGATTGGGCCTGGCCATCTGCCGGGAGATCATGACCATCAACGGCGGCCGCATCTGGGCGGAGAACGTCGCGGGCCGGGGAGCGGGCTTCAACATCGCGCTGCCGGTCGCCGCGCAGGCCGCGGCGGCCGCGGCCGGAGGACGCCATGACGCATCTGAAAAGTAGACGAGTGCTCATCGTCGACGACGAGAGCGACCTGACCGAGGCGCTCGCGATACGCCTATCGTCGGGCTGGGGGTTCACGGTTGCCGTCGCCCATGACGGCGACGAGGGGCTGAGGAAGGCCTCCGCCTTCAAGCCCGAGGTCATCCTGCTCGACATCGCGATGCCGCGCGTGGACGGCTGGGAGATGTGCCGCCGGCTGCGCGACGACCCGGAGACCCGAAGCACGCCGATCGTGGTCATGACCGCGTGGTCCACCGAGGACCTTCATCGCCGGGCGGACGAGGAAGGCGTCTCGAAGGTGCTGCTCAAGCCGGCCGACGACGACGAGCTGCTCTCCGTCCTGCGCTCCGTGACGGGGACCTCCCGGCCCCCGGAGACGGTCGCCGCCGGCGGCGCGGGGGAGCAGGAGCGGGATCGGGATAAGGATCGGAGGAAGCCGCCGCGCGGCACCGCGCGCGACCGCCGCCACCGCTGACGGCGGCGGCGGACGAGCCGGTGCCGTCAGCGGTCCTTCCGCCGCGACCCGTGCCGGCGGCCCTCGGCGGGCGCGCCCAGCACGGGAATGGGCTTCGCGGGGTTGCCGAAGACGCGGGCCCGGGCCGGGACGCTGCGCGTCACCACCGCGCCGATGCCGATGAAGGCGCCCGCGCCGACGGATAACTTCTGCACGAGCGCGCAGCCCGGAGCGAGCCAGGCGTCGCGGCCGATCGCGACCGAGCCGCTGACCGCTACGCAGGCCGTGATCATCGCGCCCTCGCCGATGCGGCAATTGTGGGAGATGTGGCAGTGGTCGTCGATCTTGACGTGATCCTCGATGACCGTGTCCCCCAGGGCCCCGCGGCAGACGGTCGTCAGGCTCCCGATCTCCACGTGGTCGCCGATGACCACCCGCCCGATGTGGATCATGCGCAGCGCCCGGTTGGCGCCGTCGCGCTCGAAGCCGAACCCGGACTCCCCGATCACGGCCCCCGACTTGATGTCGCAGCGGCGGCCGATGCGCGTGCCGCTCTTGATCACCGCCAGGCTGCCGACGCGGGTCCCCTCCCCGATGCGCACCCCGCTCTCGATGACCGCGTGGAGGCCGATCCGCGCGGTGGGATGGATGTCGGGCGGCGCCGAGTCCTCCTCGAAGCCCGGGGACTCCTGGAGCAGGTGCTGGGCGCGGATGAACTCCAGCCTCGGCTTGTCCGCGCGCAGGACGGTCAGGGAGCTCGACGCCGACGGCTCGGAGGCGAAGACCGTCCCGGAGCTGGCCGCCCCGGGGCTGCGGTCCAGCGAGAAGGACAGCCCGTGGCCCGAGAGAGCCTCCAGGCCGCACAGCTCCCGGATCTCGCGGTCCTCGCCGAGGAGCTCGAGCCCCAGCGCCCGGCTCAGGTGCGAGGCCCGGACCGGGCTGAGCAGGTTCTTTCCCATGAAGGCTCTCCTCTCAGGCCGCCGCGAGCGTTTCGGGGCGCGCCGCGGCCTGCTTGAGGCGCACGAAGGCCGCCAGCCGCGTCACCGTGTCGAAGTTCTCCGGCCGGACCTCCGACTGCTCGACGCGCACGCCGAAGCGCCGGGACAGGAAGGCCGCCAGCTCCACGACCCCGAGAGAATCGATGATCCGCTCGCGGATCAAGGAGACGTCGTCGGAATAGGTGAAGCCCTCCTCGCTGTACAGGAGATCGGTCGCGATGAAGCCCCGTATCGCCGTCTCGATGTGCTGATCGTTCGCGTTCTTATCCATTGATGTCTCCTCCGTTCACGCGTAGGCCGTCTTGGCCGGCTCGAGGATCGGCGGGCTGAGCCGCAGGTACTCGGTGGCTCGCTGCTTGCCCGCGATGTCGTCGAAGACCCGCTGGACCTGCACCTCGGGCAGGCCCATGCCGCTCGCGACCTCGGGCACGGGGACGTCGTTCTCCCGCGCGAACCAGATCGGGTCCAAGGTCGAGAAAGGCAGCCGGAAGAAGAACTCGGCCTGGTCGCAGGGAGCGCTGTAGGTGTCGGTCGTGGGCGTGCGCCGCTGGATGCTCTCCGGCACGCCGAGGTGCCGCGCGAGCTGATAGACCTGGGTCTTGAACAGATGCGCGATCGCCTGGATGTCCACCCCCCCGTCCCCGTGCTTGACGAAGAAGCCCTGGGCGTGCTCGTTCTTGTTCGACGTGCCGATCACGGCGAACTGCCGCGCCTCGGCGTGGAAATACAGCATGCTCATGCGCGAGCGCTGCTTGAGGTTCGACGCGGCGACTATCTCCAGCATCTCGCGCGCCCCCAGCGGGAGGGTCTCCTCCCGGCCGTCCGGGGCGATGACGGTGACGGAGTAGACGTTGAACGAGCCGGACTCGAGGAGGTCCTGAGGGAGGACGATCTTGGCCTTCCAGCCCGCGTCGGCGTCGTATCCCGGGCAGACCCGGCGGATCGCGTCGTCCCGGCGCCGGTAGCAGTCGAAGCCGTCCAGGGCCTTGGTGATGTCCTCCAGGAGCGGCTCGACGCCGTAGGCGGCGGCCAGCTCGCGCCCGAGCTTCTCGCTGAGGGAGTCGGAATCGCGATCGGGCATCATCACCGCGGTGACGTTGCCCGCGCCGAAGGCGCGCACGGACAGGGCCAGCACGACGGCCGAGTCGATGCCGCCGCTGATCCCCACCACGGCCCCCCTGCGCTTCATCTCCCGGCGGACGTTCCGCCGCAGGAAATCCACGATGCGGGCCGTCTCCGCGGCCGGGTCGATGTCCACTTGGTTCCGGTTGAAGCGCGTCATGATAGTGTCCTCCAGGTTAGTTGGCGTTCAGCCGGCAGACCTTCACCGGGTCCGTCGCGCCCAGCGGGGACGTCCGCCGGGCGCTCTTCACGAACTGATGATGCAGCAGCTGCGTCGAGAGGATCCCGGCCACCGCCATGTCGTCCGTCTCCCCGATCGGCGCCCCGGCCTCGATCTTTCCCACCAGCCGCGCCACCGCCGCGGGCCGGAACAGGCCGGAGCCCGCCAGCGCCCTCTCGCCGAGGAGCTCGCGGACGTAGTCCGGGGCGCCCGCGTGGAAGAAGCTGCGGTGGATCGGCGCCCGGTACGGCCGCTTGGGGCGGCCGCTGATCCGGGCGGGCAGCCAGGGGCCCGCGGCCGCCTTGAGCAGGTGCTTCTCGCGCAGGACGCGCATCTTGAGGCGCGGCGGGAGGCGGTTGCAGAACTCGGTCAGCCGGACGTCGAGGAACGGGAAGCGTCCCTCGATGGAGTTCGCCATCCCCATCCGGTCGCCCTGGGAGGAGAGCAGGTAGTGCGACAGGAAGATGCTGATCTCCAGATGCTGCGCCCGCGCCAGCGGCCCCCAGCGCCCGAACGAAAGGGGCAGGGCGGCGGCGAGCCGGGCGAAGTGCGGCTGCGCCGCGGCCTCGCCGGCGAGGAAGCGCCAGGTGCGCAGGTTGTTGCGCCAGCGCACCGCGTGGGAGTACCACGGGGACTCCGTGTCGCCGAGCCCCTCCCCGAAGAACGCGGCGAGCGTCTCGTGATGGCTCTCCCCGAGCCCTCCGATGTCGGGATAGAGCCGCTTGAGCAGCATCGGCCGCCCCTTCCCGCGGGGCTCGCGCGCCCAGAAGCGGCGCACCTTCGCCTCCTTGAAGATGTCGTACCCGGCCAGGAACTCGTCCGAGCCCTCTCCGGTCAGCACCACCTTGAAGCCCCGGTCGCGCACGAGCCGGGAGAGGAGGAACATCGGGGCCGGGGCCGTGCGCATCATCGGAGACTCGGCGTGCCACACCACCTCGGGGAAGACCCGGCCGATGTCCTCGTACGTCGCCTGGACGACGTGATGCTCGGTGCCCAGATGCGCCGCCATCTCCCGCTGATACGAGCTCTCGTCGAAGCGCGCGTCGTCGAACGCGATGGAGAAGGTCACGAGACGGTTCGTCGTGCTCCGCCGCACGATCGCGGCGATGGCCGAGGAATCGAGGCCGCCGCTGAGGTAGGCGCCGACCGGGACGTCGGCGCGCAGCCGTATGCGGCAGGCGTCGGTCAGCAGCGCCCGGAACTCCTCGACGACCTCCTCGAACGGGCGCCCCGCCGCGGCGGCGCCCCCGTCCTCGGGGAAGGCGTTCTCCCAGTAGCGTTCGACGCGAAGACCGCGCTCGTCCGCCAGCAGGAAATGCCCGGGAGGCAGCTCGAGGACCCCCTTGAACGCCGTGTGCGGCGCGGTCGGGGCCCAGAACAGGAAGACCTGCCGGACGACCTCCGGGTCGATCTCCGCCCGCGCGCGGGGGTCGCTCAGGATGGATTTGACCTCGGAGGCGAACAGGAGGGTCCCGCCGGGCGTCTCGGCGTAGAACAACGGCCGCACGCCGAGGCGGTCGCGGCCGAGGAAGAGGCGGCGCCGTCTCGCGTCCCAGATCGCGATGGCGAACTGGCCGTTCAGGCGCTCCAGGCAGCGCGGCCCGTGCCGCTCGTACAGATGGAGCACGACCTCGGTGTCCGTCCGCGTCCGGAAACGGTGGCCCTGCGCTTCGAGCTCCGCGCGCAGCTCGACGTAGTTGAAGACCTCGCCGTTGAAGACGATCCAGAGGGTGCCGTCCTCGTTGGCGATCGGCTGCCCGCCGCCGGCGAGGTCGATGATGCTCAAGCGCGCGCTGCCGAGCCCCGCCTCGCGGTCGATCAGGACGCCGAACTCGTCGGGCCCGCGATGGCGCAGCGCGCCCAGCATCCGCCGCAGCCCCTCCTCGGCGGCCGGCTCCCGCCGCGACCGGTCGAAGACGCCCGCGATGCCGCACATCAGACGAGGTCCTTGCGCCGGAGCTTGCCCGAGGGCGTCTTGGGTAGCTCGGCGACGAACACCACCGTGCGCGGGACCATGAAGTCCTCGAGGTGCTTGCGGCAATGGGCGATCACCGCGGCCTCGAGCAGGCCGGCGCCCGGCGCGACGATGAACGCCTTCACCGCCTGGCCCAGCTCGGGGTGCGGGACGCCGACGACCGCCGCCTCCAGGACGCCGGGAAGGCGGTACAGCACGTCCTCGGTCTCGCGCGGCGCCACCTTCCGGCCGAGGCTCTTGATGATGTCGTCCTTGCGGCTGACGAAGTAGAAATAGCCCGCTTCGTCCATGCGGAACAGGTCGCCGCTGCAGCACACCCGCTCGCCCGGGAGCGGCCCGGCGCGGAACCGCCGCGCGGTCTCCTCCGGCGCGCCCCAGTAGCCGCGCATCACGTGCCGGCCGCGCACGATCAGCTCGCCCACCTCTCCCGGGCCGAGCCGTCCGCCGTCCTCGTCCTCGAGCCAGAGCTCGGTGCCCTCGAGCGCCCGTCCGGACGAGCCCGGCCGCGCGTCGACCTGCTCCGGCGGCAGGTACATCGTCCGGGCCGTCTCGGTGAGGCCGTGCATCAGGTAGAGCTCCGTCCGGGGGAAGAGGAGCCGGACCCGCTTGACCTGCTCGACCGGGAGCCCCGCCGCGGCGTTGGTGAGGTAGCGCAGGGACGAGAGGTCGATGCCGCCCAGGTCCATGCTCAGCAGCCGGGCGTAGATCGAGGGCACCGCGGCGAAGCCGGTCACCCGTTCCGCCGCCGCCTTGCGCATCACGAGGTCGGGGAACGCGAACGACTCCTCGAGCACCAAAGTCCCGCCGCAGCAGACCATGGCGAGGAGCTGGTAGAGGCCGTAGCTGAACGCCAGGGGCAGGACGCTCAGGACCACGTCCCGCTCCGAGTTCTTAAGGTAGCGCGCGACCGCCTCGACGACGAAGATCATCCCGGCGTGGTCGCACATGACGCCTTTCGCCTCGCCCGTGGTCCCCGACGTGTAGATGAGGCAGGCCAGGTCGAGGTCGATGCTCGCGGGCTCCGGCGCCGACTCCGGAGCCGTGGCCTGGATCTCGGCGAAATCGGCCAGCAGAGGATGCACCGGACGCGGGGCGCCCCCGCAGGCGACGGCGCAGCGCAGCGAGGACGCCTCCTCGGCCAGGCGCTCGAGGAGCCCCTGGCCCAGGGCGGCGACGTCCAGGACGATCGCCGACGCGGCGCAGTCGTTCAGGATGGCGAGGAGCTTGTCCGGCTTGGTCCCGCGGCCGATCGAGGCGAACGCGGCCCCGGCCTTGAGGACGGCGAAGATCGCGACGACGGCCTCGAGGGAGTTGTCGAGGTACAGCGCGACCCGGTCTCCCCTTCGCACGCCTCGCGCGAGGAGGGCGTTGGCCAGGCGGTTCGACATGGCGTCGAGCCGCTCGTAGGTGAAGCGCCGTTCGCCGCAGACCAGCGCGGTCTTGTCCGGCAGCCGCGCGGCGCTCCTCCGCAGAAGATCCTGGACCAGCATTCACAACCTCCCTTTGCATCGGACTGCCCTTGCTGATTTTAGGAGGTAATGTCGTTCGTCACAATTGAGGCGAGGTGACGCTTATGAGCCGGGTGCTTGAACGCCCAGCTTCCTTTCCATCTCCAGGACCGCCAAAGTCGTCTTGAGCGCGGCGTCGGGATCGAGGGAGACGCTGTCGATGCCCCGCTCGACGAGGAACTGGGCGAAGTCGGGATAGTCGCTCGGAGCCTGCCCGCAGATGCCGATCTTGCGGCCCGCGGCCTTGGCCGCGGCGATCACCTGGGCGATCATCGTCTTGACGGCCTCGTCGCGCTCGTCGAAGATCGGCGCGACGATCTCCGAGTCGCGGTCGACGCCGAGCACGAGCTGGGTCAGGTCGTTGGAGCCGATCGAGAAGCCGTCGAAGATCCTCGCGAACTCCGCGGCGAGGATCACGTTGCTCGGGATCTCGCACATCACGTACACCTCGAGGCCGTCGCGGCCGCGCTCGAGCCCGTGCCGCGCCATCTCGGCGAGGACCTTGCGCCCCTCCTCCACGGTGCGGCAGAAGGGGATCATCAGCTTGAGGTTCTTGAGCCCCATCGTCTCGCGAACCTTGCGCACCGCGCGGCACTCCAAGGCGAAGCCCTCGCGGTAGCGCGGATGATAGTAGCGCGAGGCCCCGCGGAAGCCGATCATCGGGTTCTCCTCGCGCGGCTCGAAGGCCGCCCCCCCGAGCAGGCCGGCGTACTCGTTGGTCTTGAAGTCGCTCAGGCGCAGGATCACGTCCTTCGGATGGAAGGCCGCCGCGAGCATCGCCGCGCCCTCGGCGAGCGTGTCGACGAAATAGGACGGCTTGTCCTCATATAAGGACGTCAGGCGGGCGATCTCCGCGCGCTCCCCGGGGTCCTCGACGCGCTCGGGGTGGACCAGGGCCATCGGATGGACGCGGACGAAGTTCGTGATGATGAACTCCATGCGGGCGAGCCCCACGCCCGAGTTCGGGACGCGCGAGAGGCCGAACGCCTCCCGGGGGTCGGCCGCGTTGAGCATGATGTCGGTCCTCGGCTTGGCGAGGCCCTTGAGTTCGACGCGCTCGACGGCGAAGGGCAGCCTCCCTTCATAGACGAAGCCCGCCTCGCCCTCGGCGCAGCTCACCGTGACCTCGTCCCCGTCCGAGATCATCTCCGTCGCCGTCTCCGCGCCCACCACCGCCGGCAGGCCGAGCTCGCGGCTGACGATGGCGGCGTGGCAGGTGCGTCCCCCGCGGTTCGTCACGACCGCCGCGGCCTTCTTCATGATCGGCTCCCAATCCGGGTCGGTCTTGTCGGTGACCAGCACCTCGCCGTCGCGCAGCTCGCCCAGGCGGCTCGCGTCCATGATGACGCGCGCCATTCCGCAGGCGATCTTCCCTCCCACGCTGCGGCCCTCGGCCAGGACCGCGCCCCGCCGCTCGAGGCGATAGGTCTCCATCACGTCCGCGCGCAGGCGGGACTGCACCGTCTCGGGCCGGGCCTGCAGGATGTACAGCCGTCCCGTCGCCCCGTCCTTGGCCCATTCGATGTCCATCGGGCAGGGCGCGCCCTTCTTCTGCGAGTAGTGGTCCTCGATCATGCAGGCCCAGCGCGCCAAGGTCAATATCTCCTCGTCGTCGACGGCGAAGCGCGCGGCGTCGGCCGGAGCCACCGGCACCGCCTTGGTCCCAGCGTCGTCGTAGACGATCTTCACCTTCTTGCTGCCCGCGGTCTTCTGGATGATGGGGCGGAAGCCGGCCTTCAGCGCGGGCTTGAAGACGATGAACTCGTCGGGGTTGACGGCGCCCTGGACGATGCTCTCGCCCAGGCCGTAAGCCGCGTTGATGAGCACCGCCTCGCGGAAGCCGGTCTCGGTGTCGAGCGTGAACATCACTCCGGACGAGGCGAGGTCGGAGCGCACCATGAGCTGGACCCCGACCGACAGGGCGATCCGGTCCTCGTCCACGCCCTGGTCGACGCGATACGAGATCGCCCGGTCGGTGTACAGGGAAGCGAAGCAGCGGCGGCACGCGTCCAGCAGGGCCGCGCGCCCCGTCACGTTGAGGAAGCTCTCCTGCTGGCCCGCGAAGCTCGCGTCAGGGAGGTCCTCGGCGGTAGCGCTGCTGCGCACGGCGACCGCCGCGTCCCTGCCTCCGCCCAGGCGCGCGTACGCCGCCGCGATCGCCTCCTCGAGGTCCTTCGGGAACGCGGCGGAGAGGATCGCCCGGCGCGCCGCCTCGCCGGACCCCCGGGGCCGCTTGAGCCCGAGGGAGCCGGTGAAGCGGCGGTAGGCGTCGGTGGTGATCGCGAACCCGTCGGGCACGGGCACGCCCCGGGGGGACAGGACGCGGTACATCTCGCCCAGCGACGCGTTCTTGCCCCCCACCGAGGCGACGTCGCCGAGGCCGATCTCGTCGAACCGCTTGACGAGACCGGTCGCCGGCGTCGCGATGGCCATGGGCCCTCCTAGCGCGCGATGAGGCTCGGCGCGCGCTCGACGAAGAACTCGTGCGGCTCCGAGATGATCCGCGTGCCTTCCGCGGTCTCCATGGAGACGACGATCTGATGCTCGCCGTTCTCGTAGCCCGTCCAGTCGAACCACCAATAGCCGACGGCGGACCGGCAGGACTTCCAGGGGCCCTGATCGATCGAGATGCCGACCTTCTTCGCCGACTCCGGCGCGAACACGCGGACGGTGTAATCGGAGGAGGTGATCTTCTCGCTCTGCCGCGGATACTCGACGGCCAGCATCGCCGTCTTTTGGTGCTTGCGTCTCATCATCGTCGCCATAGTCTGATCTCCTTGGTCCACCTGAAGCGGAATATTATGAATGTTGCAACGCTACGGCCTCCGGCTAGTAGAGGCGGGCGCCGGCGCGCGCGCGCAGGCGCCGGACGAGCCGCGCGCGCGCGCGTCCCGAGGGCACCGCCAGGACGGGCACCGCCGCGTGACGCAGCACGCGCTCCGCCGTCGAGCCGAGCACGAAGTCCGAGGCGAAGGCGCGGCGGTGGGCGGACAGGACCACCAGCTCATAGCGTCCGGAGTTCGCCTCTGCGACGATGCGCGCCCGCGCGTCGCCGGAGCGCTCGATCATGGTCCAATCCGGGCCCGTGCCCAGCGACGACAGGAGCCGCCGCCCCAGCGCCGCGTTCCCGCCGAGGGGCCGTCCGCCCTCGTCGACGTGGAGCACGTCCAGGGCCGAGCCGAGGCCGCGCGCGACCTCCCGCGCCCAGCGCAGCGCCCGCGTCGCGTAAGGGCGCCCGTTCCACGGAGCCAGCACGCGCCCGCCCCCCGCGACGCTCCTCCTCTCCGGCACCACGAGCACGGGGATGTGCGCGCGCCGTATGACCGCCTCCGCGACCGAGCCCGCGAGCAGCCGGTCGAGGCCGGCGTGGCCGTGCGTGCCCATGACCATCAGGTCCGCGCGTTCCGGGCGCGCCAGCTCCATGATCGCCGCCGTCGGCCACCCGTGCACCGTCCGGAGCTTGAGCCGCTCCTCGGGGAACCCGGCCGCCGCGCGGCGCAGGCGCTCCTCCACCTTGCGGCGCGGCTCCACCGCCGCGGTCGAGACGCTCCCCGGCATGCCGGCGAGGCCGACCCAGCCCGCGAGCACCGGAGGGTGCTGGACGTGCACGATCTCGAGCGCCGCGCCCCAGCGCAGCGCCAGGGAGCGCGCGGCGCCGACCGCGGACAGCGACGGCGCCGACAGGTCCGCGGCCACGAGTATGCGTCTCGGCGGGAAGCGGTTCATGCCCTTCTCGGACGCAACGATACGACCCCCGGGAGATGCGCGAGGAACCAGTCGCCGGCCAGGCGCGCGACCGACTCCAGCGCCCCGCGCTCCTCGAAGAGATGCGTCGCGCCCGGCACGACCTCGAGGCGCCGCTCCGCCGTCATCAGGCTCGCGGCGACCTCGTTCATCGCGAGGACCTCGCGGTCCTCGCCGCCGACGAGCAGCAAGGTCGGGGCCTTGACCAGCGCGAGCGCCTCGACGGCCAGGTCGGGCCGGCCGCCTCGCGACACCACGGCGAAGACCTCCGAGGGGCGGGCCGCCGCGGCCAGGAGCGCGGCCGCCGCCCCGGTGCTGGCGCCGAAGTAGCCTAAAGGGAGCCCCCGGGTCTCCGGGCGGTCCCGCAGCCAGCTCGAGACCGCGTCGAGGCGCCCGGCCAGGAACGGGATGTCGAAGCGCAGCTCGGCCGTCGCGGCGTCGGCCTCCTCCTCGGACGCGGTCAGCAGGTCGGCGAGCAAGGTGGCCAGGCCGCGCCGGTTCAGCGCCTCCGCCACGAAGCGGTTGCGCGGGCTCAGACGGCTGCTCCCGCTGCCGTGCGCGAACAGCACGACGCCCGTCGCGTCCGCCGGCACGACCAGGTCCCCCTTCACCTCCACGCCCCGCGCGGGGATGCTCACGGGTGCCGGTCTCGTCGTCGTCTTCGCCATGGTCGCCGCCCTCCCTCGTCCGCCGTCTTCGTCCGGTCTCCTTTTTTTGACGATCGCATCAATCCGGCCACGGCGCGCCCGCCTTGGCCGCAGCGTTGCGGCGCGTCCCTCCATGACCAAGGACAACACGCGCTCCGCCGCGATGCTCGTCGCCGTCGACCGGAACACCGTCGTTTGGTGGGGGCTGCTCGCCGCCGCGGGCGGCCTGGCCTGGACGCTCGGGCCTTGGGGCGCGCTGTTCGCGCCGGCGGCCCTCGCCTTGGACGATATCCTCTTCTGGGTCTTCGGCCGCTCCCTGCTGTTCGACTCCCAGCTGCGCGTGCGGCGCAGCTATCAGTGGATCCACAACATGTACGACGGGACCGCCGGCAGCGGCCGGGACCTCGGCTTCAACCTCGTCGTCGACGGCGGGCTTTCCCAGCGCGCGAAATACGAGCACATGGCGCGCAAGCTCGGCCTGAGAAGGGGGATGGCGGTGTGCGACGTGGGCTGCGGCTACGGCGACTGGCTGCGCTACTGCCGCGACGAGCTCGGCTGCGAGGCCGTGGGCATCAACATGACGCCGGAGCAGGCCGAGTACGCCCGCCGCGAATACGGCCTCGAGGTGCACGCGACGAACTGGAAGGATATCCTCACGGACCCGGCTCTCCAGCGGCGCCTGTACGGCCGCTTCGACGCCGTCACCTTCATGGACACCGTCGAGCATTACGTCAGCATGGAGGACCGCAACGACCTCGAGAAGCAGAACAGGATCTACTCCGACATGTGCCTGTTCGCCGCCCGCCTCCTCAATGAGGCCTCGCCGGCCCGGCGCGTCTTCCTGTCCTGCCTGCACCAGACCCGCAAGCCGCGGGACTGGAAGTTCTATTGGCACGCCTACTTCATGGACAAGATGTACTCGGGCTATTACCCCTTCGTCGACGAGGGGCCGCTGGCGCAGTGCCGCCGGTGGTTCGGCGTCCGCAGCGTCGAGGACCGCACCGAGGATTACCGCCTCACCGGCGTGCGCGACCGCCGGCACTTCCAGGCGGTGTCCTTCCGCCTGACCCCGCGCAAGCTCGGCTACGCGGCCCTGCTCCTCCTGCTCGATCCTCACGTCGTCCATCGCGTCCTGTACTACGCCTGCGACTCGTGGATGTTCTTCTACGGCGAGGACGCCTACAGCCCGCTCTACGACGCGGAGTACCGCAGGCGCGTGAGCTGGGTCCTGCTCTACTGGATCACGCTGGAGCTGCAGCCGGCGCTCGCCCCCGCGGCGGAGCCGTCCGCCGCGGGACGCGGGTCTTGACGCCGTTGTTATACGGGTGTATAATTATACAGCCGTATAATACGGAGGCCGCATGCCCAGACCGTCCCGCAGCACCGACACGCTCCTCATCCAGGCCGGCCGCAAGCTCCTCCCCGAGACCGGCGTCTCCGGCCTGACGCTCCGCCGCGTGGCCGCCGCGGCCAAGGTCAATCTCGGCATGTTCCACTATCACTTCGGCAGCAAGCGCGAGTTCGCGCGCCGGGTCCTGACCGAGATCTACGAGGAGTTCTTCCGCGGCTTCAGCATGGAGACGGGCCTCGACGCCCCGCCCAAGGAGCGCCTGCGCGGCGCCCTCGCCGCGCTCGCGCGCTTCGCCCGGGACAACCGCAAGATCATCCTGGCCATAGTCCGGGACGTGATGGAAGGCGACGCGGTGGCCACGGAGTTCGCCAAGGCCAACATCCCCCGCCACATGGAGATCATCGCCGGCTTGGTCAAGGAATGCCAGCGCCGGGGCGAGCTCAAGGACATCCCGCTGCCCCTCGCCATGTCGTTCCTCCTGGGCGCCGCGGCCATGCCCAACGTGGCCATGGGCGTCATCGAGAGGTCCTCCGCGAAAAAACCCTTCGGCCTGGCGCCGGCCGCGCTCTTCCCGCTCTTCAGTTCCGATAAGTCCATCGCGATCCGGGTGGACCTGGCCCTCTCCGCCCTGACGCGGGAACGGACATGAATCTGGCACTCCTCCTCCTCCTGGCTCTGCCCGCCGCGGCCGTGCGCGCGGCGGGTGTCCTCACGCTGGAGGAGGCGGTCGCCGCCGGGCTCGAGGATCACCCGCGGGCGGTCGCGGCGAGAGCGGAGGCTGACGCCGCGGCGGCGCGCGGCGCGCGGGCCTACGCCGCCTACTATCCTCAGATCTCCATCGCCGCCGATTGGACCCGGAGCCGCGCGTTCTATCCGATCCTGGGCTCCGGCTCGCTGAAGGAGACGGAGGTCCACTCCGCGTCGGCGCAGTTGAAGCAGACCCTCTACGATTTCGGCCGGACCTCGGGCGCGGCGAAGGCGGCGCGGCTCAATCGCGCCGCGGCCGAGCAGGCCCGCGCGGCCGCCCGCCAGGACGCCGCGCTCCGGGTCCGGGAGGCCTACTACCTCGTCCTGGCCGCCGAGCGTCAAGTCGCCGCCGAGCGCGAGGCGGCGGCGGCGAAGGAGGAGGTCTTCCGGCAGGCCCGGGGGTACTTCGACGAGGGCGTCCGCTCGAAGCTCGACGTCAGCCGGGCGGAGGCCGAGCTCCACGCCGCGCGGGCCGCGCTCATCCGGGCGGAGAACAACCGGGACCTCGCGCGCGTCGAGCTCGCCGGCTCGATGGGAAGGCCGGGCTCCGAGACGCGCGCCCTCGCCGAGCCCGCGGCGGCTCTCGCGGAGGTCCCGGACCGGGAGGAGGCGCGGCGGCTCGCCCTGGCCGGCAGCGCGGACGTCCGGCGGCTCGATTCCCTGCTGGGCGCCGCCCGGGCGGACGCGAGCGCCGCGCGAAGCGACTACCTCCCCGTCCTCTCCGGCGCGGCGAGCGCGGGCCGGGCGGACGGCACGTTCCCCCCTCACGGGAACGTCTGGAGCGCCGGGATCGGCCTCTCCGTCCCCGTGTTCAGCGGATTCTCCACGCGCGAGAAGGCCCGGGAGGCCGACGCGGCCCTGCGGGCGGTCGCGGCCGAGCGGGAGGACACGGCGCTCGCCGTCGGGAAGCGAGCCGACGCCGCGTGGCTCGCCGTCCGCGAGGCGGCCGCGCGCGTCGAGTCGGCCGGGAAGCAGGAGGAAGCCGCCCGGGAGAGCCGGACTCTGGCGGGCGCGCGCTACCGGGAGGGAGTCGGGAGCATCATCGAGGTGACCGACGCCCAGTCCTCGGCCATCGACGCGGAAACGGCCCGCATCCAGGCGACCTATGACGCCATGATCGCGCGAGCCCGGCTCGAGCGCGCGCTCGGGAAGGAGTGACTATGGACTCGAAACGAAAGACGGCGATCGCGTCGGCGGGCGCTTTGGCCCTGCTCGTCCTGCTGAAGGCGGCCTTTTTCTCCGCGCCGAAGGTCAAGGAGGTCCGGCTCGAGAAGCGCGACCTCACGGCCCAGGTCTACGGCAACGGCACCGTGGAGGCCAAGGTGGTCGTGGGCGTGTCCAGCAAGCTCACCGGCCGGATCGTCGAGCTTTACGCCGACCAGGGGGACCGGGTCAAGCGCGGCCGTCTCCTGGCGAGGCTGGAGAACGACGACCTCGCCGGGCAGCTGCGCAAGGCCCGCGCGACCCTCGAGCTGGCGAGCCGCAACGCCCGGCGCTACCGGAGCCTCGCGGACAAGGACCTGGTCTCCCGTCTGGAGGCCGAGCAGTACGAGACGGCCGACCGGGTGGCCGCGGCGGAGGAGGCCGCGGCGCGCGCCCGGCTCGACGACACGCTCATCGCCGCTCCCGAGGACGGGCTGATCATCTCGCGCCATCTAGAGAAGGGAGCGATCGTCACCCCGGGACAGGCCATCTTCAGCCTCGTCGACGCGAGGACCGTGTGGGTGAAGGCCAACGTGGACGAATCCCTGCTGCGCGGGGTCGCCGTGGGCCGGAAGGCGGTCATCAGCCTGCGCTCCGCGCCCGGCGCGGCGTTCCCGGGCGAGGTCGTCCGGGTGGGGCGCGAGAGCGACCGCGTGACCGAGGAGCTCGTCGTCGACGTCGCGTTCACCCCCCCGCTCAAGGACTTCCACCTCGGCGAGCAGGCCGACGTCCTCATCACCGACGAGACCCGGACGAACGCGCCTTCTTTGCCTTCGGCCGCGGTCGTCTCCCGGGGCTCGAGCCGCGGCGTCTGGGTCATCGCCGGCAAGCGCCTGGAGTTCCGCCCGGTCGTCGCGGGCGCCGAGGACGGCCGGGGCTTCACGGAGATCGTCTCGGGCCTCGCGGACGGCGACCGCGTCGCCCTCGCCGCGCCTCCCGTGCTCGGCAAGCTGTCGAGCGGGATGAAGGTCCGGGCGGCCCGATGAACCTCGCCCTGCGCGACGTCGACTATCATCGGGCGCGGTTCGCGCTCACGTCCGTCGGCCTGGGCCTCCTCGTCGGCGTGGTGATGAGCATGGGCGGGATCTACCGGGGCCTGGTGGCGGACGCCCTCTCCTTCAGCCGCGCCGCCGAGGCGGACCTCTGGGTGGTGCAGCAGGACACGAACGGCCCCTTCGCCGCGGTGTCCCGCATACCGGAGGACGTCCGCTACCGCGTCGCCGCCGTTCCCGGCGTGCTCGAGGCCGCGCCCCTCTCGTTCCAGACGATCCAGTTCGACCGTCACGGGAAGCCGTTCCGTTTCTTCCTCGTCGGCTACGACCTGGGCTCCTTCGGAGGTCCGACGGAGATCGTCGCCGGACGCCCGATCCGCCGCAAGCGCTACGAGCTGGTGGCCGGGCAGGGCATGAACCTGGAGGTCGGCGAAACCCTCCGGCTCGGCCTCCACGAGTATACCGTGGTCGGCGTCACCGGCAAGATCGTCTCCTCCGGCGGCGATCCCGCCGCCTTCGTGAGCCTTCCCGACGCCCAGGACATCCAGTTCAAGAGCGACAACGACGCGATCCGCAACGAGCGGCGGCGCGCCGCCGCCGGGCTCGGCGCGGCCGGAGCCCCGTCGACGCACGTCGTCAACGCCGTGATCGCGCGCCTCGCGCCGGGCGCCGATCCCGCGGAGGTCGCGGCGCGCATCGGCCGCTGGAGCCATTTCCGCGCCGTCACCGACGACGAGCAGAACCGGATCATCACCAAGGGGATGATCGAGAAGGCGCGCATGCAGCTCGGCCTGTTCCGCGTCATCCTGCTCGTGATCTCGGCCGTGATCATCTCGCTGATCATCTACACCTCGACCCTCGACAAGATCCGGGTCATCGCCACGCTCAAGCTGATCGGCTCCCCCGATTCGCTGATCGTCGGCATGATCCTCCAGCAGTCGCTGATGATGGGGCTCATCGCCTACGGGCTCGGCTGGCTCCTGATCGCGCTGACCTACGAGAAGTTCCCGCGCCGCGTCGTGCTGGAGCCCTTCGATCTGCGGCTGCTCTTCGTCGTCATCATGGCCATCTGCGCGCTGGCGAGCTTCGCCGGCATCCGCAAGGCGCTCAAGGTCGAGCCGGCCGAGGCGCTCGGAGGCTGAGGGAATCCCATGTACGCGGTCGAAGTCGAGAAGCTGACGAAGATCTACGGCCAGGGGCATACCGCGGTGCGCGCCATCGAGGACGCGTCGCTGCGGGTCGAGCCCGGCGAGCTCGTCGCCATCCTCGGACCCTCCGGGTCGGGAAAGACGACCCTTCTGACCGCCATCGGACTGATCAACGAGCCCACCCGCGGGAAGGTCGTCATCGACGGCATGACCGTGGCCGAGGATGGCTGGCGGCCGGGGATCGACCTCAAGAAGATCCGCCGCGAGAAGCTCGGCTTCATCTTCCAGGCGCACAACCTCATCCCCTTCCTCACCGCCCTCGAGAACGTGATGATCGCCCTGCAGATCAACGGCGTGCCGCAGCGCGCGGCCAAGGAGCGGGCGACCGCGCTGCTCGAAGCCCTGAACCTGGGGCATCGCCTGAGCAACCACCCCTCGGCCCTGTCCGGCGGGGAGTGCCAGCGGGTGGCCATCGCCCGCGCGCTCGCCAACCGCCCCAAGGTGATCCTGGCCGATGAGCCGACGGCCGCCCTCGACACCGAGAACGGGCGGAATGTGATGGCTCTCCTCAAGAAGCTCGCGGTGGAGAACCGCTCCGCGATCCTCGTCGTCACCCACGACCGCCGCATGGTCGAGGGCTTCGACCGGATCTTCGAGGTCCACGACGGCCGGATCGCCAGCCCGCCCTAGGGTTTTCTTCGCGAATCCTTTTCGACCGGCGCGCATCCAAACAGGAGAGAGGAGGTGCGCACATGAGCCATATCGAGATCACGGACGCGAACTTCAAGACGGAGGTCCTCAACAGCCCGATCCCCGTCGTCGTCGACTTCTGGGCGCCCTGGTGCGGGCCGTGCCGGATGCTCGGCCCGATCGTCGAGGAGCTGGCCGCCGAATACGAGGGCCGGGTCAAGATCGGCAAACTCAACACCGACGAGAACCCGGCGGCGACCGAGGCACTCGGCATCTCGGCGATCCCGACGATGATGTTCTTCAAGGGCGGCGCGCTGGTGGACCGCGCCACGGGCGTGATGCCTAAGGCGGCGCTGAAGTCGCACATCGACCGGATCCTGTGAGAGGCCCCCGATGAAGATGCTTTTCGCCGCCCTGCCCCAGGAGGCCTGGGGCGCCTTGCTCGGAGCCATCGCCGGCTACGCCTACTACCGCTTCGTGGGCTGCGTCACGGGGACCTGCCCGCTGACGTCGAACCCCTACGTCAGCACGCTCTACGGGGCGGTGCTGGGCTTCGTCCTCACGGGCCGACGATGACCGCGAGGTCCGCGCCGGCGGCCGCGACGCGGCCCGGACCCGCCGCGCGCGCGAGCGCGGAGCCGTTCCACGCCGAGAGGCGGTAGAGCGCGGCGAGCCGGAATGCGGGCGCGGACGCGCCCTGGCCGCCGACGAGCTCCGCGCCGCGGCGCGCGCCGTCGGCGAGCCAGCACGGCAGGAGGACGTGGTAGGGGTTGCGCTCGATCTCGCCCTTATGGAACGAGAGCGCGGCGACGAGGTCGCCCGCGGCCTCGGCCGGCGTCTCGACCATCAGGTTCGGGTCGGGCATGGTCGACCAGTACTCGGTCTCCGCGACGGCGCATCGGAAGCCCGACCCGAGCGAGCGCATCGCCGACACGGCGAGGCCGTGGACGCGGCGGTGAGTGGAGTTCGCGTCCTCGGCGTGCGGGATCAGCACGAGACGAGGGCTCTCGCGGCGCAGGAGGTCGGCCAGGCCGCCGTCCTGCAGGGACAGAGCGTCCCAGCCGAGGAAGGCGCAGGCGTCGCGGAACTCGGCCAGGCGCGCCTCCCGGCGCTCCGGGCGCGAGCCCAAGGTGACCGGCGCGACGGCGACGCGCCAACCTCCCTCGCGCTGGAGGCGCAGGGGCAGGGCGCCGACGATGCACTCGTCGTCGGGATGCGGCGCGAGGATGAGCGCCAGGGGAGCGTCCGGCTTCGGCGCGGGACGGGGCGCGGGGCGCAGGCCCCCGCGCGGCAGGCGCACGGCCCGCTCGAGAAGCGACTCGAACTCCCGCACGAAGTCGGCGTAGGGCTGGCTCACCCGTCCATCATAGTTTTTCCGCCACGATCGGCGCGAACTCCGTCCTCCAGACGCGGTCTAGATCGTAGCGCCAGAACGACTCGCCCCGGAAGGCGCCAGCCTCGAAGCAGTCCCGCCAGCGCTCCAGCTCGCCCCTGCTTTGCTGATAAAGATACGCGCGCCAGGCCCGCTCCAAAATGCACCCCCTTTGCCATTTCGCCAGGCGCCGGCGCGCCGTGGCGGCGGAGCCGAACCGCTCCGGAAGCTCGCTCCAGGTGCCGCCGCAGCGCAGTCGCCAGAGGATCGCCCCGAGAGCCAACCGGTCGTCGCAGCGGGGCCGCCCGCCCTTTCGCAGAGCCTTCAGGAACGGCTGTTTCCTGATCGACGGAAGCTCGCGCGCGACGCGCGGCCAGCACCACGCCGGGATTCCCGGCCATTCATACGGGTATCTGCGAAATCGCATCCTCTCATACGATCGAGCCCCCCGAATTGTTCCCTCGGCCCTATTTGATTTTCTCGAAGAGGGTTTTGATCGAATCCCAGCTCAAAACCCGCGTGTTTGGTTTTGCGCAGATTTCTGCTCAAAACCCCTGAGGGAGAAATGAAAAATAAAAAAAGGCGCATGCCCGGCGGGCCGGATGCACTATAATCAGCGCGTGCAGGCGGAAAAAGAACTCATCGAACGCAGCCGCAACGGGGACACCGAGGCTTTCTCGAGCCTCGTCGGCCGCTACGAGGACCGCATCTACCGGTTGGCGAAGACCGTCTGCGCGGGCCTCTCCGCCGAGGCCGACGACGTCTACCAGGACACCTTCATCACCGCCTTCAAGAAGCTCAAGGCCTTCCGCGGCGATTCGGAGCTGGGCACCTGGCTGTACCGCATCGCCTCGAACCTGTGCCTGATGAAGCGGCGCAAGAAGCGCGGCGAGCCGTTCGTGCCGCTCCTCGACCGCCCGCACGACCACGAGGACGCCCCGTCGCATCAATTCCGGGACTGGGCCCCCACCCCGGAGGAGGCCGCCAACAAGAAGGAGCTCATCGGAAAAGTCTCCGGGGCGTTGGCCAAGCTGCCGATGGAGTACCGGCTCGTGCTGACTTTGCGCGACGTCGAGGGGCTCTCCGCGGCGGAGACGGCGAAGATCCTGAAGCTGAGCATCCCCGCGGTCAAATCCCGCCTCCATCGCGGGCGGCTGTTCCTCCGCGACGAGTTCGAGCGCTCCCTATGAAGCTCGAGAAGATGTCCTGCCGCCGGCGCGTGGGCCTCCTGCTCGATTACCTCGACCAGGAGCTACCCGCGCCGCAGCGCAAGCTCCTCGCCCGCCACCGCGCCTCGTGCCGCTCCTGCGCCTCCTTGCTCAAGACCTTGGAGCACACCGTCCTGACCTTGCGCGCGCTCAAGCGCGCCTCCCCTCCCCCCGCCTCGGCCCGCCGCGCCCTGGCCGCCGCGTTGCGCCGCCGATAGCGCGATCCCTGAATCCTTTTGGATCGGCCCGCATCCAACAGGTGAGGGGTATCGAACCATGAGAGTCTTCCCGCTGTTCCTGATCCTGGCCGCCGCGCCCGCCGCGGCGCTGGACCTGTCGGCCGCGTCGGAGGCGGCCGTCCTGCGTTCGCCGGCGGCCGCCGAGGCGAAGGCCCGCCGGGCCCAGGCCGAGGCCGCCGGACGCGAGGCGTTCTGGACCCGCTGGCCTCGCCTGAGCGCCCGCGCGTCGGCGATGCGCGGCGACGACCCGCTGTACGCCTTCGGCGAGCTGATGACGCGGCGCGCCGTCACGGCCCCCGACTTCAACCCCGACACGCTCAATCATCCCGGCTACCGCACCGCCGTGCACGGGAGCCTGGAGCTGGGCGTGCCGCTGTTCACCGGCTTCGAGCTGACGCGGGCGGGGAGGCTCGCGGCGCTGTCGGCCGACGAGGCGGAGGTCATGGGCGGCGCGGCCGCCCAGGCCGTGCGCCTGCGGACGGCCGGCGCCTATCTGCGCGCCCTGAAGTCGGAGGGCGTCCTCGAGGAGCTCGACGCCCGCCTGGCCACGGCGCGCGCCGCGGTCGACAGCGCGGAGCGCCTCAAGAAGCAGGGCCTCGTGCTCGGCTCCGATCACCAGGCCGCGCTCGCCGTCCTGTCGGGCCTCAAGGCCTGGCGCGCGCGCGCCGCGGCCGAGCGCGAGGCGAGCCGCTCCGAGCTGGGCGTCCTGCTCGGCGGGCCCGCGCCCGAGACGACCGGGGCTTTGCTCGATTGGGCGGCCCCTCTGGAGAGCGACGAGGCCCTCGTCGCCGCGGCCCTGGCCGCGCGCCCCGACCTGCGCGCGGCCGGCCTGCGCGAGCGGGCGGCCGGCGTGCGCCGCGACGGCGCCAGGCACAGCCTGCTGCCGACGGTCGACGCCTTCGCCGCGGTGAATAACTCCGCCGACGGCTTCAACTCCGGCGCCGCGAGCCGCCTCGTGGGCGTGCGCGCGAGCGTGCTGTTCGGCGACCCCGCGTACGCCTCGCGGCGCGCGCGCGCCGCGGCCGATGAAGCCGCGGCCGGCGCGGCGCGGATGAGCGCCGAGGACGCGGCCCGCGGAGAGGTCCTGGCCCGCGCCGCGGGCCTCCGGGGCCTGGCCGCCGCGCTCCCGGAGCTGCGCGAGGCCCTGTCCCGGGCGCGAGAGTCGCTCGAGCAGGTCCGCCCCCTCTATCGGGAAGGCCGACAAAGCGTGCTCGAGGTCCTGCGCGCGGAGGAAGCCGTCGCCCGCCTCGAGGAGGCGCGGCTGGAGGCCGTCTGCCGCCAGCGCTCCGAATGGGCGGCCCTGCGCGCCGCGCAGGGGCGCTTCGACCCGGACGCCGTGGCCGTGCTCGGCCGCAGCCTGGAGGTCCCGCGATGAACGCCCACCCCCCCCTCGGACCCGCCGGGCGCCTGGCCCAGTCCTTCGTCCGCTCCAAGCTGACGGCCCTGATCGTGCTCGGCGCGATCGCGCTGGGCGCGATGGCGACCGCCCGCCTGCCGCGAGAGGAGGAGCCGCAGATCAACGTGCCGATGTTCGACGTCATGGTGCCGATGCCCGGCTCGAGCGCGGCCGAGGTGTCGGAGCGCGTCGTCGCCGTCGGCGAGCGCCGCCTCATGGAGATCCCCGGCGTCGAGTACGTGTACGCGACCGCCCAGAACAACGGCGCCTTCTTCATCGTGCGCTTCAAGGTCGGCACCGACCCCGACGACGCGATGACGCGCGTCTACACCAAGACCTTCGCCAACCTCGACCTGCTCCCTCCGGGCGCGGGGCAGCCCCTGATCAAGCCCCGCTCGATCGACGACGTGCCGGTCCTGGCCCTGACCCTCACGGGCGCCGGACTTTCCCCGCTCCAGCTGCGCCGCGCCGCCGCCGAGCTGCGCCGCGTGGTGACCACCGTCGAGAACGTGGCCGACGTCGAGATCCTGGGCGGCCGGCGCCGGCGCCTGTCGGTGTTCTTCGACCCGGCGGCGCTGGCGCGCCGCCGTCTGTCCCCGCTCGATCTGGCGGGGCTCTTGAGAGCCTCGAACCGCCGCCTTCCGTCCGGCACCGTGGACGCGGGCGGGCGCGCGGTGAAGGTGGAGACGGACGCCTTCATCCGCGGCGCGGACGATCTGCGGGCCGTGGTGCTGGGCGTCTCCGACGGGCGGCCGGTGCGCGTCGCCGACGTGGCCAAGGTCGTCGACGGCCCCGACGAGGACGAGCGGGAAGTCGCCGTCTACGAAGGGCCCTCCGGCGCGGCGGTCCCCGCGGTGACGCTCCAGGTGTCCAAGCGCCGCGGCGCCAACGCGACCACCGTCACCCGCGCCGCTTTGGCCCGGGTGGAGAAGGCCCGCGAGTCCCTTCCGGGCGCGCTGACCGTCACGGTCACGCGCGACTACGGCGAGACCGCGAAGCACAAGTCCGACGAGCTCCTCTATCACATGCTGCTCGCCACGCTCTCGGTCACCGTGCTGGTGGCCCTCGCCCTCGGTCTGCGCGAGGCGCTGGTGGTGCTGATCGCCGTGCCGGTCACGCTCGCGCTCACCTTGCTGGTGTACTGGATGGTGGGCTACACGCTCAACCGGATCACCTTGTTCGCGCTCATTTTTTCAATAGGGATCCTAGTGGATGACGCGATCGTCGTCGTGGAGAACATCCACCGTCACTTCGCGATGGGCGACGGACGGCCTCTGTGGAAGCTCGCGGTGGACGCCACCGACGAGGTGGGCAACCCCACCTTGCTCGCCACCTGGGCCGTGATCGCCGCGATCCTGCCCATGGCCTTCGTCGGCGGCCTCATGGGGCCGTACATGCGCCCGATCCCGGTCGGCGCCTCGTTCGCGATGCTGTTCTCGGCCTTCATCGCCTTCGTCGTGTCTCCCTGGGCGTTCGTGAAGATCCTGACCTATTGGAAGCCGAGCCCGGCCAAGGCGCACGCGGAGGAAGGCGCACTCGACCGCCTGTACCGCCGCGTGATGGGCCGCCTTCTCGACGACCGCAAGGCGCGGGCCTGGTACCTGGCCGCGACCGCGCTGATGCTCCTGGCCGCGGCCGCGCTCGTGCCGCTGAAGGCCGTCGTCATCAAGATGCTCCCGTTCGACGATAAGGACGACTTCGAGGTCGTGCTCAATATGCCCGAGGGCTCGTCCTTGACCGCGACGAAGGGCGCGGTGGCGGAGCTCTCCGCGGTCCTGCGGGCTGTCCCCGAGGTCGAGAGAGTCATCGCCTACCTCGGCGTGGGCGCGCCGCACAACTTCAACGGCCTCGTGCGTCACTACTTCCTGCGGACGAATCCCGATCAGGCCGACCTCGTCGTGCGGCTGACGCCGAAGGGCAAGCGGCGGCAGAGCCACCCGATCGCCCGCGGAGTGAGGCCGGCCGTCACCGAGATCGCCCGGAAATACGGCGCGCGCGTGCAGGTGGCCGAGGTCCCGCCGGGCCCGCCCGTGCTGTCGACTTTGGTGTTCGAGGTGTACGGGCCCGATGCCGCCAAGCGCGACGATTTCGCCCGGCGGCTGAAGGCTCTGCTCGAGATGACCCCGGACGTCACCGACGTGGACACCTATGTCCCCTCGCCGGAGCCGCTGAGCCGCCTCGTCGTCGACCGGGAGAAGGCGACGCTCAACGGCATCGCGCCAGCCTCGGTCGCCGCCGCCGCGCGCCTGGGCCTCGCCGGGGAGACCTTGGACCTGGCGCACATGGACGGCGAGCTCGAGCCCGTCGAGATCGCCCTGCGCCTTCCGGAGGACCGCCGCCGCTCCCTCGACGGGGCGCGCGCGGTGTCGTTGATCGCCCGTTCCGGCGCGCCCATCACGGTCGGCGCGCTCACGCGGGAATCGAGGCTCGACGCGGACGGCCCGGTCTACCACAAGAACCTGCGGCCCGTGTCCTACGTGATCGCCGAGGTCGGGGGCCGCACGGAGAGTCCGGTCTACGCCTTGCTCGACTTGAAGCCGCGCATCGAGAGGCTGGCGAGGGACGCCGGCGTCGACCTCGAGACCTGGTACACGCGCCTGCCCGACGACCGCTCCAAGCTCGCGCTGAAATGGGACGGCGAGTGGCAGATCACCTACGAGGTGTTCCGCGACATGGGCGTCGCCTTCGCCCTGGTGCTCCTCCTCATCTACGGCCTCGTCGTGGCCTGGTTCGAGTCCTTCACCGTCCCGCTCGTCATCATGGCGCCGATCCCGCTGACCTTGGTCGGCATCCTGCCCGCGCACTGGGCGATGGGCGCCTTCTTCACCGCCACCTCGATGATCGGCTTCATCGCGGGCGCGGGCATCGTCGTGCGCAACTCGATCATCCTCGTCGACTTCATCGAGCTGCGCCGCCGCGAGGGCATGACTCTGCGCGACGCGGTGATCGACGCGGGCGCGGTGCGCTTCCGGCCCATGCTCCTGACCGCGGCGGCCGTCGTCGCGGGCGCGGGCGTGATCCTGTTCGACCCCATCTTCCAGGGCCTGGCGGTGGCGTTGATGGCGGGCGAGGTCGCTTCCACCGTGCTCTCGCGCATCGCCGTGCCCGTACTCTACTTCATGATGGAGGAAGACCGATGACGATCGAACGACAGATACGCGCCATCGCGGGGAGCTTCATCCTCGCGAGCCTCGCGCTGGCCCACTGGGTCGACGCGCGGTTCCTCTGGTTCACCGCCTTCGTCGGGGCGAACCTCCTCCAGTCCGCGTTCACGCGCTGGTGCCTGATGGAGGACGTCCTGCGCAGGCTCGGGACGGCCCCCCGCGACCCCGCGGATACGCGATGACCGGCGCGAGGCGGGCAGGAACGTTGCTGGCTCACCCGGTATGGAGACCCGCTTCCTCGCCGTCGCCGGCCTGCTGCTGGCCCTGCTCGCGGCGCGCCTCTTCGCCCCGTTCCTCGGCGCGCTGCTCGCAGCCGCCTCGGTCGCGCTCGTCCTCGCCCCCCTGCACAAGTCCTGCGCGGGCCGCGCGCCGCGCCGTCCCGGGGCGGCGGCCGCCGCGCTGACGGCGCTGGTGTGCCTGACCGGGGCCGTGCCGTTCTTCTTCGGCGGCTGGGCCCTCCTGCGCGAGGCCGAGGAGGCCTATCCGGCGGCCCGCTACCGGCTGGCCGTGCTGTCGGAGAACGGCGGGGCCGGCTGGAAGCCGCCGCAGAGGCTCGCGGGCGTCGTCGCGACGGGCCGCGACCTGGCCGCGGCGCTGAACCTCAAGCCGCGTCAGGCCGTGCTCGAGAACCTCGACCAGGTCGGCGCCTGGGCGGGCGGCGCGGCGCGGGCCTTGGCCAAGAACGCGGCGGTCGTCTTCCTCAACTTCGCCGTGTTCGCCGCGGCGCTGTTCCTGTTCCTGCGCGACGGGGAGGACGTCGTCCGCCGCGCCAGCGAGCTGATCCCGCTCCCGGAGGCGGACAAGGCCCGGCTGCTGACGCGGATCCGCGGCGTCCTGCTCGCCGTCGCCAACGGCATATTCGCGGTCGCCCTTCTCCAGGGAACGCTCGCCTGGGCGGGCTTCGCGCTGTTCGGGGTGCCTTTCGCCTTCCTCCTCGGCTCCGCCTGCGTCCTGCTCTCGCCGATCCCCTTCGTCGGCTCCGCGGTGATCTGGGTGCCGGTCGTGGCCTATACGGCGCTCCAGGGGGCCGCGGCGAAGGCGGCGGCGCTCGCCCTCTGGTTCGTGCTCGTCGTGAGCCTGTCGGACAACGTCGTGCGCCCCATCCTCCTCGGCGCCCAGACGAAGCTCCCGATCCCGCTGGTGTTCGTCGCGGTGATCGGGGCGCTGAAGGCCTTCGGGATCGCCGGCCTGTTCATCGGCCCGCTCGCGATCGCGCTCGCCTTCGGCTTCTACGACATCATCCGCGAGCGCCGCGGCGCCTGAGCCATTTCTCGAGCTCCACCGCGAAGAACACGACCGTGGACAATCCGGCCGCCGCGGCCAGCTCGCCGGGGCTCAGCGCCTGGGTCTTCAGCGCGCGCTGGAAAGGCGGAAGGTAGACCGCGGCGAGCTGGAGCAGGATCATCCCCGCCACCGCGGCGAACAGCGGCTTGTTGGACAGCAGCCCCTGGGAGAACAGCGACTCGCGTTCCGAGCGGATCGCGAGCACATGGCCCATCTGGGTGAACACCAGCACGGTGAAGATCATCGTCCGCCAATGCGCGTCGCCCCGGGAGACGAGGAGGAACTGCGCGCCGAGGGCGAGGAACGACATGAGCACGCCCACCCAGACGGCGTGCAGGCCCAGGCCGTGGGCGAAGATGCTCTCCCCCGGCGGCCGCGGGCCGCGCCGCATGAGGCCGGCCTCGGCCGGCTCGGCGACGAGCGCCAGCCCGGGCAGGCCGTCGGTGAGCAGGTTGATCCACAGGATGTGGATGGGCAGGAGCGGGATGGGAAGGCCCAGCACGGGCGCGCTCGCGATGATCCAGACCTCGGCGGAGTTCGTCGTCAGCTGGTACTTCACGAAGCGCCGGATGTTGTCGTACAGCCGCCGTCCCTCGCGGACGGCGGCGACGATCGTCGCGAAGTCGTCGTCGAGGAGCACCATCGCGGAGGCCTCCTTGGCCGCGTCGGTCCCCGCGACCCCCATGGCCACGCCGATCTCGGCGCGGCGCAGGGCCGGCGCGTCGTTGACGCCGTCGCCGGTCATCGCGACGACCTCCCCGTGGCGCTGAAGCGCCTTGACGATACGGAGCTTCTGCTCGGGGGCCACTCGCGCGTAGACCCGCACGCCCTCGACCCGGCGCGCGAATTCCTCGTCGCCGAGCGAGGCGAGCTCGACGCCGTCCATGACCCCGTCGTCCCCGTTCAGTATGCCCAGCCGCCGCGCGATCGCCGACGCCGTGAGCGGGTGGTCGCCGGTGATCATGATCGTCTTGATCCCCGCTTCCGTGCAGGTGAGCACCGAGGCGCGCGCCGCGGGCCGGGGCGGGTCCAGCAGGCCGGCGACGCCGAGCAAGGTCAGCCCGGCCTCGGCCCGGTCGTGGGTGAGGGTCGCGGGGCGCTCCGCCCAGCGGCGCGAGGCCAGGGCCAGCACGCGCAGGCCGGAGGCCGCCTGCTTCTCGGCGGCTTTCGCGGCCTCGGGCTGCGCGGCGTCGCAGCGCTCGAGCACGGCCTCGGCCGCGCCCTTGGTGAAAGAGACGAACCCTCCCTCGGGGTGGCGGTGGAAGGTGGTCATCAGCTTGCGCTCGGGATCGAAGGGGAGTTCCTCGAGGCGGGGATAGAGCCGCGCGAGCGCGCGCAGGTCCGCCCCGGCGCTCAGCGCCGCGCTGAGCAGGGCCGCCTCGGTCGGGTCTCCCGTGATCCGCCCTTCGGAGTCCTCGCGGGCGTCGCTGCACAGCGCCATCGCCGCGACGAGTCCTTCCCCCTCCCCGTGCATCTCCTCGACGCGCATCTTGTTGAGCGTCAAGGTCCCGGTCTTGTCGGAGCAGATGACGGTGACCGAGCCCAAGGTCTCCACGGCGGGCAGGCGGCGCACGAGCGCGTTCTGCTTGGCCATCTTGAGCGCGCCGAGCGCGAGCGAGATCGTCACCACCGCGGGCAGGGCCTCGGGCACCGCGGCGACGGCCAGGCTCACGGCGGTCAGCAGCATCTGGAGGACCGGCTCGCCGCGCAGCACGCCGGCGGCGAAGACGAGCGCGCAGATGCCCAGCACGACGCCGGCCAGCCGCCGTCCGAACGAGGCCAGGCGCTTCTGCAGGGGCGTGCCGACCTCCTCCGTGTCCCGCAACAGGCCGGCGACGCGCCCGAACTCGGTGGCCATGGCGACGGCCGCGACCACGCCCGTCCCCCGTCCGCCGGTGACGATGGTCCCCGCATAGGCCATGTTGCGCCGGTCGCCCAGCGCCTGGATGTCCTTGTCCACGGCGGCGACGGACTTCTCCACGGGCACCGACTCGCCGGTGAGCGCGGACTCGTTGACGTTCAGGCGCGCCGCCTCGAGCAGGCGCAGGTCGGCGGGCACGACGGCGCCCGCCTCGAGGGCCACGACGTCCCCGGTCACGAGGTCCGCGGCCGCCACCGTGACGAGCTCGCCGTCGCGCCGCGCGAGCGCGGTCGGCGCGGTCATGGCCTTGAGCGCGGCCAGGGCGTTCTCCGCGCGGTACTCCTGGAAGAAGCCGATCGCCGCGTTGAGGACGAGGATCACGGCGATCACGACCGTGTCCTCGAGGTCGCCGATCACCCCCGAGACCACGGCCGCGGCCAGGAGGACGACCACGAGGACGTCGGCGAACTGGGCGAGGAAGATCGCGGCGGCGGAGCGGCGGGGCGCGGACGCCAGCGCGTTGGGGCCGTTCTCGGCCAGGCGCGCCGCGGCCTCGGCGGCGCTCAGGCCGGCGGCCGACGAGCCCAGGGCGGACAGGGCCTCCTCCGGAGGCAGGCGGTGCCAGGCGGCGGTCTCGCGGTCTTTCAACATGGTCATTCCCTCGCCAGCAACGAATGCTCCACCGGGTGGGCGACCGCGTTATTTGAGGAGCAGGGAGACGGGACGGGGAGCGGGCTCGAAGCGGGACAGCGCCTCGAGGATGCGGGATACCGCCTTGGCGGGCTCGTGCGGGGCGGTCATGCGGCGCACTCGTCCCGCCGCCGGCCGAACTCGATGGTCCGCGGCATAGACCCTCCTGCGTCGAAAACCCTGGTGCAACGCTACGACTCGGCCCGCCCTGGCCGTTCCATTGCACCTCCCTTATGCGGAGGCCGGGATGACCCGTCACCTCCCCCGGGAGCAGCGAGCTCGGACGCGTACGTCGCGTCGACCGTGCCCGCTCCCCGGGCATGCTTTTCCCCCCCTTGGCCGGTCCATTGCACGACCCGACGATATGGCCAGGTCGCGCGAGCCGGCGCTGTCCATCACGGCATGGCAGGTCATCCAATCCATGCACGACGGCGTCGTCATCACCGACCCCCACGGCTCGATCATGGCGGCCAACGACGCCTTCTGCTCCGTCACCGGCTACCCGCGCGAGGAGCTGATCGGCCGGAATCCGCGCATCCTACACTCCGGCAAGCACGACCGCGCGTTCTTCCGCCGGATGTGGAGCGACATCCGCCGCGCCGGCTGCTGGCAGGGCGAGATCTGGAACCGGCGCAAGAACGGCGCGGTCTACCTCGAATGGCTCACGATCAGCGCGATCACCGACGCCTGGGGCCACACGCGCTGCTACATCGGCATCTCGCGCGACATCACGAGCCCGAAGCTCAACGAGGAGCGCCTCACGCATCTCGCCCAGTACGACCCCCTGACGGGCCTCCCCAACCGCCGCCTCTTCAACGAGCGACTGCGGCGCGCGCTGGCCGGCCGCCCCTCCCGCGACCAGCTCTGCGTCCTCTTCCTCGACCTCGACTACTTCAAGGACGTCAACGACCGCTGGGGCCACGCCGCGGGCGACGCCTTCCTGATGGCGGTGGCGGCGCGCCTGCGCGGCTGCGTCCGGCGGACCGACGTCGTGGCCCGCTGGGCGGGCGACGAGTTCGCCCTGCTCCTCGACCCGGTCTCGGGCCGGCAGGACGCCGCCCGGGTGGCCCGCAAGATCCTGCACGTCATGAGGCGGCCGTTCACCTTGCGCGGCCGCCGGGTCCGGACCTCGGTCAGCATCGGGGGCTGCATGATCGAAGGCCGGACCACGCCGGAACGACTGCTCGCCAAGGCCGACCGGGCGATGTACGCGGTCAAGAAGCTGGGCCGCAACGACCTGCGGTTCTGGGGCCGCGCCGTTTCGTTGCGTCGTAAGCCGTCAGGGAGCAGGAGGACGCCATGACCACGAACAAGCGCTCGCCGCGAGAGACCGACGGCTCCGGCTGGGAGCCGGTGCACGACATCCTGGAAGGCGTGGAGCAGGCCGTGGCCGGGGGCTGGTACCCGGCGCGCCGCATGCTGATGTCCCGGCTGGCCGAGGCGGCGCCCTCCCAGCTCGCGCTCTGGGTCCCGGAAGCCGACGTGGAGGAGCGCGCCGACGAGATCACGGTCTGCTTCGCCCTCCCCGGCGTGGACAAGGCCGACATGAAGGTCAGCGTCACCGAGGACATGCTCACCGTCAGCGGCCGCCGGCGCGAGGAGGGACGCGCGCACGGGGCGGGGCGGCGCGAGCTGCCGCGGGGCGAGTTCCTGCGCCGGGTGCGCCTGCC
Organism: Elusimicrobiota bacterium; assembly: GCA_016182905.1. Taxonomy (NCBI): domain Bacteria; kingdom Pseudomonadati; phylum Elusimicrobiota; species Elusimicrobiota bacterium. The sequence continues at coordinate 98,594 of JACPFR010000005.1, read as the reverse complement.
CGACCAGGTCAAGCCGTCCACGGCGAGAGCGGCGTGCCGCAACGGGATCCTGCGCGTGACCTTGTCCCGGTCCCGCGTCCACGCCGGCCGGAGCGTCAAAGTCGAATAGCGCGGGAGGAGCCATGGGCGGCCTGCAGGTCCTGGGGCGGACGTACCGCCACCTGAACCGCTATCGTGAGGTGGCCGCGGTCCTCGCCAAGCACGGCTTCGGCGACCTGCTGCACATGATGCGCCTCGATTCCCATCTCGAGGCCGGCCTGCGCGGCTTCATGAGCCGTCCGCCGGTGGAGACGGCGTCGCGCGCCGAGCGCGTGCGCCTGGCCCTGCAGGAGCTCGGCCCGACCTTCGTCAAGGCCGGGCAGTACCTGTCCACGCGCGCCGACCTGTTCTCCGCCGAGTATCTCCGCGAGCTGTCCAAGCTCCAGGACAGCGTCCCGCCGTTCCCCGAGGAGGAGGCGCGGCGCATCGTCGAGGAGGACCTCGGCCGGCCCGTCTCCAAGCTCTTCACGCGCTTCGACGCCCGCCCGCTCGCGGCGGCCTCGATCGCGCAGATCCACGCGGCCCGCCTGGCGGACGGGCGCGAGGTCGTCGTCAAGATCGAGCGGCCCGACATCCGGCGCGTCGTCGCCGTGGATCTCGAGATCATGTCGCATCTCGCGGCCATGGCCGAGAAGCACTCCCCCGAGTGGAGCCGGCGCAAGCCGACGCGCGTGATCTCCGAGATCTCCCGCTCCCTCGACCGGGAGATGGACTTCGCGCTCGAGGCCGCGCACACCGAGCGCTTCGCCCGCCAGTTCGAGGACGATCCCACGGTCCGCGTCCCCGAGGCGCACCGGGCCCTGAGCTCCTCGCGCGTGCTGACCTTGGAGCGCGTCGGCGGGATCAAGGCCGGGGACGTCGCGGCGATCGAGCGCGCCGGCCTCGATCCCCGGATCGTCGCCGAGAACCTCGGCCGCCAGTACCTCGCGATGATCTTCGACCACGGCTTCTTCCACGCCGACCCGCACCCGGGGAACCTGTTCGTCCAGGCGGACCACGTCGTCGCCTACGTGGACTTCGGCATGACCGGCCGGCTCGACCGCGCGACGCGCGAGGGCCTGGCCGACGTCTTCTTCGCCGTCACGGAGCGCGACGAGGCCCTGCTGGGCCGGGCCCTCCTCTCTCTCGCGGACTACGACGAGGAGCCCGACCCCCGCTTGTTCGTGGACGACATGGGCGAGCTGATGGACCAGTACGCCTACCGTCCCCTCGCCGAGTGGCGCCTGGGACGGATGCTCGAGCAGCTCTTCCAGATCACGGCCCGGCACGGCGTGCGCATCCCGCCCGAGCTCTACCTGATGGTCAAGGCGCTGACCGAGCTCGAGAGCCTCGCGCTGAGGCTGGACCCCCGGTTCGACGCGATCACGGCCTGCGCCCCGTTCGTGCGCCGCGTGCACGAGGAGCGCGCGTCGTCCGGCCGCTTCGCCGAGCGCCTCGCGGACGCCGGACGCGAGACCTTGGACCTGCTGGCCTCGGCGCCCTCCGAGCTGCGGGAGCTCATCCGCCAGGCCCGCCGCGGGCGCCTGCTCATCGAGTTCGAGCACAAGGGCCTCGAGCCGGTCCTGACCGGGCTCGACCAGGCCAGCAACCGCCTCGCCTACGCCCTGCTGCTGGGCGCGCTCGTCATCGGCTCGGCGCTGCTCGTGCACGCCGGCATCCCGCCGCACTGGCGCGGCATCCCGGTGTTCGGCCTGGGCGGCTTCCTGCTGTCGGCCGTGATGGCGTTCTGGCTCCTGCTGGCCATCCTGCGCCACGGACGGCTTTAGCCGCGGTAGGAGACGAAGTTGTTCTCGGTCTCGACGAGCCTCACCTCGTGGAGGGCGCCCTTCGGCAGGCGCGCGGCGAGCAGGTCCCAGATCACGACGGCGATGTTCTCCGCCGTCGGGATCACGCCCTTGAACACGGGGACGTCGAGGTTGAGGTTCTTGTGGTCGAGACCGTCCTCGACGACCTCGACCATGACCTTCTTCAGGTCGCGGAGGTTGAACACCATGCCGCTGCGGGGATCGATCTCGCCGGCGACCGTGACCTCGACGGTGAAGTTGTGGCCGTGGCCGTTGGGGTTGTCGCACTTGCCGTAGAGGAGGCGGTTCTCCTCGGCGGACAGGGCGTCGTTGTGCAGGCGGTGGCCCGCGGAGAAGGTCATGCGGCGGGTGACGAAGGCCTTGGCGCTCATCGGTTGGTGTCCAGCGGGATCACGGCGCCCGACAGCAGGTCGGGGCGGTCGGAGAGGGCCAGGTCCGCCACGACGCGGGCGACGTCCGGGGGAAGGGCCCCGGCCTTCAGGCCCGGCGCCGCCTTGCGGAGCATCGCCGTGTCCACGGCGCCCGGGGCGACGCAGAACACCGCGACGCCCCGCGGCCGCGCCTCGACGGCGAGCGCCGCGGTCAGCCCCGTGATCCCGTACTTGCTGACCGTGTAGGCCGAGAGGCCGGGGAACTTCGCGGTCCCCTGGACGCCGCCGAGCGAGCCGATGTTGACGATCGCCCGGCCGGGCCTCGCGGCGCGGAGGAACTCGCGGCTGAACAGGAAAGGCCCGCGCAGGTTCGTGCGCATGGTCTCGTCCCACTCCGCGGCCGTGGTGTCGACGAGGCTCTTCTTGACGAGCCAGGCCGCGTTGTTGACGAGGACGTCCACGGAGCCGAAGCGCCTGCGCGCCGCCGCGAAGGCGCGGCGCGCGAAGGCCTCGTCGCCGACGTCTCCCGCCAGCGCCAGCGCGCCCTTCACGGCCCTCAGGCGGCTCGCCGTGCGGCCGACGACGGCGACGGAGCGTCCGCGGCGCAGGAACTCCGCGGCGCAGGCCGCGCCGATGCCGCTCCCCCCGCCGGTGATCAGGACCGCGCCTTCATTCATAGATACTCGTTCTCCCACGGGGAGATCTCCTTCGGGTCGAAGCCGTGGCGGCGGTTGATCAGGCGCACCGCGTCGAGGATCTCGGGGCGGAACGACGGCGCCTTCGCCCCCGCGCCCGTCAAGGACAGGTTGCCCCCGTGGAGGCGGCGGTCGAAGACCGGCACCCGCAGGACCGGGATCTCGACGGACTTCAGGAGCCGGAAATGGAAGTCGCAGTCGGGCGCGGCCGGCAAGGCCTCGTCGTAAGGGCCGACGCGGTCGAACGCCTCGCGCCGGTAGAGATAGAGGGAGCAGGACACGGGGAAGAAATTCCCGGCGCGATAGAACGCGTCGTTCAACCGGAAAGGGAAAACGAGCTTCGCCGACATCCGCGCGAACACCTCGGCCGCGGTCCGGCCGCTCTCGTCGATGAGGCGCGAGGGCAGGCCTCCGACGGCGCATTCCTCCGGATGAGCCGACAGGAACTCGAGCCGGGAGGCGAGCGCCCCCGGGGCCAGGACGTCGTCGGCGTCGAGGAAGGTCACGAACGGGGCCGTCGCGACCCGCACGCCCGCGTTGCGCGCCGCCGCCTCGCCCCTGTTCTTCTGCCGCACGAGCCGGATGGGAAGGCGCTCGACGGACCGGAGGCTTCCGTCGGTGGAGCCGTCGTCGACGACGACGATCTCGAGGCCGGGCAGGCGCTCGGCCAGAAGGCTGTCGACCGCCTCCCGGAGGAAGGGGCCGGCGTCGTGCGCGGGGACGACGACGGTGAGCGCGCTCATGAGCGGGCGAGTATGCGCTCCGCCTCCTTCTCGTCGATGAGCGTGAACCGGCCCAGTTCCGGCTCCCAGGCGTGGACGTCGGCGCCGGCGAGGTCGAACCACCAGGCGTGCAGGCGCAGGCGTCCGGCGGCCAGCGCCTCCCGCACCGGCCCGTGCGTCTTCAGGTGCTCGAGTTGGACGAGCGCGTGGGCCTGGGCCAGGCGGTCGTGGAGCGGGCGTTCCGGCGAGAGCTCCGGGCGCCGCTCCAGCTCGCGCAGCGAGTCCCCCGCCGATTCGAGCCAGGCCGCCAACGGGCCGCCGCTCGCCTCCGTGCCCGAGGACAGCGCCTTCATCGCGCCGCAGTCGGAATGCCCGCACACGACCGCGTCGGTGACGCCGAGGCGGCGCACCGCGAACTCCACGGCCGCGGCCGCGCCCGCCGCGGCGGGCGCGCGCGAGGCCGCCTCGCTCGGGATGATGTTGCCCGGGTTGCGCAGGACGAAGAGGTCGCCGGGGTCGGTCGAGGCGAAGGTGTTGGGCACGACGCGGCTGTCGGAGCAGGCGACGAACAAAGTGTCGGGCTTCTGGTCGAGTGCCAGGTGGGCGAACTGCGCGCGGTACTCTGGCCGCATCTCGCGGCGGAACCTGACGATGCCCTCGACCAGCTTTCTCATGCGTACAGGATACCATACTTGACAAAATCAGTCACCTATGCTATACTCGTTTTCAGTAAGGGGAGTAGATCCTCGGCTGCTGGGCCGTCAATACGCTCGAAAGAGCCGGTCCAGCGGGTCCCGAAAGGGCCGATCAAGACCTTGCGCGCACGCGCGAGGTCTTTTTTTATGTGCTCGCGCGGCGCCGTCGCAAAGGAGCGCCGCATGATCTGGATCTGGTCCTCGTTCATCGCCTTCGTCCTCGCCCTTCTGGCCCTCGACCTCGGGGTGTTCCACCGCGAGGCCCACGTGGTCAAGACCAAGGAGGCCCTGAAGTGGTCCGCGGCGTGGATCACGCTGGGCCTGGCCTTCACCGCCGTGGTCTACTTCCTTTATGAAAGCCACTGGAACGGCATCGGGCTGACCGCGGACCTGATGTCGGTGTCCGCGGCGAACCCTCTCGGACAGAACGACGGCCGCGCGGCGGCCCTGAAGTTCCTGACCGGCTACCTCATCGAGAAGTCGCTCTCGGTGGACAACATCTTCGTGATCGCGATGGTGTTCGGCATGATCAAGGTCCCGGCGCTGTACCGCCACCGCGTGCTGTTCTGGGGCATCCTCGGCGCCCTGCTCATGCGCGGCGTCATGATCGCCGTCGGCGCGCAGATGATCGCGCGCTTCTCCTGGACCATCTACCTGTTCGGCGGGATCCTGATCCTGACCGCGCTGAAGATGATGCTCATCAAGGAGGACGAGGCCGACCCGGCGGGCAGCGCGTTCATCCGATGGGCGCGCAAGGTCCTCCCCGTCACCGACCGCTTCCACGGGGAGCATTTCTTCGTGAAGGCGGGCACCAAGGCCTCCCACGAGGCCCCCGTCCCCGGAGCCGACGAGCAGGTCGACCACGCCGTGGACCGGGCGAAGCACGGGACGTGGATGATGACGCCGCTGCTGCTGGCGCTCATCGTCGTCGAGTTCACCGACCTGGTGTTCGCGGTGGACTCGATCCCGGCCATATTCGCGATCACGACCGACCCGTTCCTCGTCTTCACGAGCAACGTCTTCGCGATCCTCGGCCTGCGCAGCCTGTACTTCGCGCTCGAGGGCATGATCGACAGCTTCCATCACCTGAAGACCGCCCTGGCCCTCGTGTTGCTCCTGGTCGGGATCAAGATGATGGCGCACACCTGGCTGAAGGCCGTCCTCGGCGGCAACTTCAACCTCTGGATCCTTCTGCTCGTGCTGACGATCCTGGCGGGCGGCGTGATCGCCTCGCTGGTTTTTCCTAAAATCAAGGAGAGGTAAATCAAATGACCTGGATGAAACGCGTGTTCCTATTCATGGCCGTGAACCTGCTGGTGGTCCTCACCATCTCCGTCCTGCTGTCGGTGCTGGGCGTGGGACCGTACCTGAGCGCGAGGGGCATCGACTACGGCTCGCTCGCCGCGTTCTGCCTCGCGTGGGGCATGGGCGGCGCCTTCGTCTCGCTGTCCCTGTCGCGCGTGATGGCCAAGTGGAGCATGGGAGTCAAGGTCCTCGACGCGCGCTCCGGCCACCCGCTGGTCGGGACCGTCCACGGCCTCGCGCGCCGCGCGGGCCTGCCGGCGATGCCCGAGGTCGGGATCTACGACAGCCCCGAGCCCAACGCCTTCGCCACGGGCCCGACGAAGTCCCGCGCGCTGGTCGCCGTCTCGACCGGCCTGCTCGAGAGCATGAGCCAGGACGAGCTCGAGGGCGTGCTCGCCCACGAGATCGCCCACGTCGCCAACGGCGACATGGTCACGATGACCTTGATCCAGGGCGTGGTCAACGCCTTCGTCATGTTCCTGGCCCGGGTCATCGCCTTCGCGCTGAGCCGCGGCTCCGACCGCGACCACCGGGGGATGGACCGCCTGACGGTGTTCGCGCTCGAGATCGCTCTCGGAATACTGGGCATGGTCGTCGTCGCCTGGTTCTCCCGCCACCGGGAGTTCCGCGCCGACGCCGGCAGCGCCAAGCTCGGCGGCCGCGAGAAGATGATCGCCGCCCTGCAGGCCCTGCAGCGCCGCTTCGAGCCCCACGACACGCAGGAGGCGCTGGCGACGCTCAAGATCGCCGGCGGGCGCGGCGGCTTCCTGGCGCTGATCTCGACGCATCCGCCGCTGGCGGACCGCATCGCGGCCCTGCGCAGGGCCTAGACCGCCGTTTATTGATACCGTTGCGGCTGCGACCCTGAAATGCCATAATGCCCTGTCGCAGCCGCAATGGTAGGGTGGCTGAGCGGTCAAAAGCACCGGTCTGTAAAACTGACGGGTGCCCCCGGCGCAGGAAGCAGTTCCGCTGTCAGAATCGAGTTCTCGTCGAGAAATCGACAATTACCGCAAACTTGAGTTTGTTCGAGTTTGCGGTTTTTTGTTGGTTTTTGGCGTCATCTCGACACGCATCTCGACAAGGATTTTGGTGCGGGTGCCGGATCGGCGACAACCTCCGGCTCTGGATCAGCGGCAGTTCAGGCACTAGTCCCAGAGACGGAAACTCCTCTTACTCGCTCTTTCGGATGACGAGCTTCGCTTCTCCGGGGTCTTTGAAAGCGTTCGCCGCTTCCAATGCCCGCCGCGCAGTTGGAAAGTCGGAGAAATCGATGCTTGCTGAAAATAACTGGGCGTAATCAAACATGCGCAGATAAGCGCCAGGATCGCCTCTCCGGCTAAGAGCTCGAAGCGCGCCGAGGTAATCGTCGCGAAATACTGTTGGGATGATGATCCGTCGTAAACCTGCCGCGACCAGCTCGGCATTCATCATCACGCGAGCAATACGGCCGTTGCCATCGTTAAAAGGGTGAACCTCGGAAACCAGAAACATCATGAACGCCGCCCGAGCCGATGGAGAATCCAGGACCTTATAAAACTCAAGGCCTCTTGCCAGCGTCCCTCTTACGAGATCTGGCACGACAAATACCGTGTCCCCGGCGCGGTTGACGTCCATCTTCATCTCGCCTGGCCGAATTTCTGGCCTGGCGCCGAGCATAGCTTCATGGCGAGTTGAGAGCAGCGTCCAAAACGAATCCATGGCTTGAGGCCGTTCACTCAGCCCTGCGATGTTCGAGACAACTCGATAAGTTCCTAAGACATCATGCGCATCCTTTGGACGCGTGATTGGGATCCTCCCTTCAAATACGATCTCATGCGCCTGATCAACTTCGAATTTTGTCCCTTCAATATAATTTGAAAAGTAGGACTCGAAGAAGGCGAGCACTCGCAAAGCTTCTGAATTTGTATGCGCCTCAGCAGTCTCTCGTAGCGGAGTTTGTTTTAGGGCAGAGAAAAGAGCCTCGAATACTCTTAGCCGCTCCGGATCGAACGCCTCTCCTGCTGCCCGTGCCTTGGCCAATGCTGATTGCAGTCCAGAAGCCGGTTTTGTCTTGAGCATTGCCCCGATGATCGCATCCAGCGACTTAAACTCTTCGAGGAAGCCGGATTCGTTAGCGACGCGCCGAGCTTCATCACGTAGATTGTTTAGGGCTTTCTCGCCCCTTAGGCGAAGGGTTCTTTCAAGACGTTCTTCTAGCTCTTGACGGGAAATGGCCTTTGACGTGGTCGCTCCTCGGCGACTTGGCTGGAGGTTCTCGAGGAATGCTCGTGGTTCCGATGCGAGGAAGAGGTCCCCCACCATGAAGGGCTTGTCCGCAATTCCAGCGGGCGGACCCTTCATGATTCTGACTGTAAGGCCCGGCAATACGACTTTTCGGGGATAAGAGCTGGTAAGAAATACTTCCCAGCTTGCTGTAGGCTTTCCTTCCAGCGCGGTCCGATGGCTGATGACTGCTTTGGGAAAAAGCCTCCCAAGGATTTCGTGGTAGTTATCTCGGACTATCTTCTCGGGCAGGTCCGTAAGATTGGTTGTGTATAGGCGTGGCGCAATCTTTCTAGCCTGTCCTGCACGCAATAAGCGGCGCAGGCGCTTGGCCTCCTTGTTTTCTGATGTCCCAAAGATGAGTTCTGATAAGGGCGTCATTTTTCACTCTTATGAGCCTGAGAATGACTTGGAGGCCTATAATCTAACTCTAATATAACAGAAGAGGCCTATTTTTTCAAGTCTATAATGTTTAAAGGCCTATTTTTAAATAATACGCCCGCTTTATGGGTTACTCAATGACATTCAGGATGGCTATGCGAATTCTCACTTCCCGACGATCACAGTCGCTATTTCTGTGAGGTGAAAGGCCTCCGCCTGACAACCGCTCAGGTCTAGCCCTAATCCTCGTCGGAGAGGGCGGCCCGAGGGCGTCAAAGTTCGCAAACTCACCAAGTCCGGCCATCTTGACAAGAAGCGCCGGACACGCCATGCTCTCCTGAACATGAACTGCCCGTCCTGTCGGAACGACAATGCCGCCGACGCCTTGTTTTGCCAGGTCTGCTCAGAGATGCTGAGCAAGAAGCCGCAGTCCGCGAGGCCGATGGCCGCCTCACAGTCGGCCGATGCCGCCGCGCTGACGTTCTGGACGCCGCCCTATATCGCCGGCGCCGTCCTGTTTTTCGCTGTCATGGTCCCGGCCAGGCAGTGGCTCATGCGCGCGTTCTGGCTGCCGGACTTCGTGAACTTGGCCTTCCACGAGGGCGGCCACGTCGTCTTCGGCCTGTTGGGCGCGCGCTTCATCATGGTCGCGGGCGGGACCTTGATGCAGCTGCTCCTGCCCGGGGCGGCAATGCTCCACTTCCTTAAGCGCGGGGAGAGGCTCTCCGCCTGCGTCGCGCTGTTCTGGCTCGGGCAGAACTTTCTCGGCATCGGGCACTACGTCGCGGACGCGAGAGCTCAGCAGTTGGACCTCGTGGCCGGCGGCGTCCACGACTGGACCTACCTGCTTGAGACCGCGGGCCTGCTCACCCACGACGTGGGCTTGGGCGCGGCCGTCCAGGTCATCGGCTGTCTGGTGATGGCCGTCGCCGTTTCGGCGGGCGTTCGCTCATACTTCATCGACGCGGAACGACGAGCCTAATATCGCGGGGGCGTTTCAGCGACGCGAGCTGGAGAGCTGCGTCGTAGCGTACTGAAGTAGGCATCTTTTTCTCTTCATTCATGATAATGGCCGCTCGATAGGCTGGTCGGCATATTCCAGTTTGCTCCGGTTTAGCCGTATAGAGGCGACTGCTAAAATCGAGCACCAAGGCTGAACCGGTGAGATCGCCCGAGCTCGCCGGTCGGGAGGATCGCGTAGTCCATGCTCCACTTCTCGTTGCGCATGCCGAGGCCGAAGGTCAACCCGCGCGCCGCGTCGAAGCCTGCGCCGCCGGTGACGGCGCTTTGGGTGGTGTAGCCGGCACGAAGATAGACGTTCTTGAGCGCCTGGAACTCCCCGCCGAAGGAGCCGTCCGTTCCCGCGCCGCGCGGGCCGTTGACGGCCTCGACTGCGGCCGCGTGCCCTCCTGCGAACTTGTAGGCGGCGCCGACGGCGAGCCTGAGGGGCAGGTCGTTGCGCTCGTTGTCGTACTTGAGCCCAGGCCCCAGGTTGCGAAACGCTGCGCCGAACACCAGGCTTCCCAGCGCTCGTTTGGCGCCCACGTCCACGGCGACGGTCTGCGCCTCGACGGAGCCGATGTGGCTGCGGACGTACTTCACGGAGACGCCGAAATCGGCCATGTCGAGCTTGCGGGCGAAGCCGAGGCTCACGGCGGCGTCCGAGGCGTCATATCCTCCCGTCGGGCGTCCAAGGCTGTCGCGCCCCGGAATCTTAGGCTGGCTCAGGTAGGTGAGCCCCGCCGAGAGGACGCCCTGCGTCGTGGGATTCGCGTACGCCAGGAAGTCGAGCCGCGTGCTCTCGAACAGCTCGGCATGGCTCGCCGTCGCCTCGCGCTTCTCCAGGCGCGCCAAGCCCGCGGGGTTCCAGTAGAGGGCGTTCGCGTCGTCGGCCAGGGCCGTGTAGGCGCCGCCCATGCCCAGCGCGCGTCCGCCCACGCCGATGTCGAGAAACGACGCGGTCTCCGCGGCCCAGGAGACCTGGGCGGAGAGGACGATCAGTCCGGCGACCTTGAGTGCTCTCATTTTATGAGGCCGACCTTCCCCGTCTTATGGATGTCCCGTTCGCCGCTCTTGGTCGCGGTCACGACGAAGGTGTAGACCCCCGAGCCGACGCCGGAGACATCCCAGATGTGGTCATAGGTGTACTGCGGGCCTTTCCCGTTCCCGTCGTCGAAGGCGCCGCGGTTTACGAAGTTCGACGACTCGTGGACCTTACGGCCCGACACGTCGTAGACCCTCACTGTGATTGAGTCGGCCAGGCCCGGCTGGATGCGGATCGTGACCGGCCCCTGCCCACGCACGGGATTGGGGAATGCGTACAGGTCCTTGAAGCCGAAGGAGGCGTCGGCCGCCAGGGGGGCGGCGGCGGTCCCGGGTCCCGTCGAGCCCAGGACCTGGTAGAGCGAGAAGTGCGGGGTCTTCGCCTTGATGGTGCCGTTCTTCTTGTCCACCTCCGACTCCAGGGCCTCCCACTCGCCCTTTCCCTTGTTCCAGTAGTGGATCTTGAGGCTGTCCTCGGCGACCCCCTGAGCGGCGATCAGGTCGGGAGTGTACGGCAGGATCAAGGTCACCGGCTCCTTGAATTTCGTCCCTTCGGGGCCGTACTCGACCGGCGCCGAGACGACCTTGAGGTTCTGCTCATCCCTGTTCCGGTCCCGGTCGCCCTCAACGGAGACGGAAGGCGTGGACACGGTGATCTTGAGGTCCTCGGCCAAAGCTCCGGCCGGGATGTTCACCCCGGCCTGGTCGTCGCGCTCCACGCTGCCGCCCTCCTCCCTGTCCACCACCTCCCGGGCGACATGTTCGTCGTTGTGGTCATGCGCGGGCGGCGGGACCACCAGCGCAGGTTCGCCGGTCGAAAGCCCGAACACCTGGATGCGGTCGTTGTTGCGGTCGGCCACGTAGAGTTTGCCGCCGGCGTCCAGGGCCAAGCCCGCGGGCTTGCGCAGGACCAGCCGCTTGGGCAGGGGCTTGTTGTCCTTGATCTTGCCCGGCTCCCCGAACGCCAGCGTCTGGACGCCCGCCGCGTCGAACTTGATCACGCGCGAGGACCTTTGGTCCGAGACCAGCACGCAGCTGCCGTCCGGCGAGACCGCGACCCCCTCGGGACGGCCGGGCTTGCCGCGGCCCCCCTCGCCCTCCGAATGGATGGGCAAAGTCATTAGGAGTTGTCCGGCCGGGCTGAACTTGAGCGCCCGCGCGCCGCGCGGGTCGGCGACGTAGATGTTGCCCGCGCCGTCCAGGGCGATGCCGACGGGACGCCCGAGCTCGGGCCTCTCGCAGTCGCGGTCCTCGTCCTCGCCATCGCCCGAGGCGGGGGGCAGGTCGAAGGCGAGCAGAGGAGCACCGTCAGGCCCCAGCTTCTGGACCCGGTTGTTGTCGGTGTCCGCGACGAAGATGTTCCCCTCGCCGTCGACCGCGACGCCTGAGGGCTTGCGGAACTCTCCCGGCCCCTTCCCCGACTGGAACTCCTGAGATTCGTTCTTCCCCTTGTCCTTGCCGTCTTTGTCGTCGTCCTTCCTTCCGGGCTTGCGCCGTCCTACCTCGAGCAGCACCTGTCCCGTGGCGGAGAGTTTCAAGATCCGGTCGTTGTGGGTATCGGCTATGAATATGGCTCCCGCGGCATCCACCGCCACGCTCTTGGGCTTGTTCAGCCGCAGGCCCGCGTCCTCGTCATTGTCTCGCCCGTGGCCGCGCCCGAAGGAAACCAACGCAGTCCCGGTGGCGGAGAAGACCTGGACTTGGTCGTCGTTGGTCTCGGCGACGTAGATCCGGCCGTCCGCGCCGGCCGCCACGCCCTGGGGCATGTTGAAGGTCTCGTGACTTCCCAACACCAGCAGCCGCCCGGGGTCGCCCACGAAGACGCTGAGGGTCGCGACGGAGGCGTTGCGCACCTGATCCAAGACGGTCAGCCGCAAGGTCTGCCAGCCCGACAACGACCGAGCGTCCCAGGTCCCCAATAGGCCCGCGTCCACCGCGGCCGTCCCGGAGCTCGCCGCCACGAAGCCGGCGGCGGCGTCGCGTCCCGGAGCGGACTCAAGGAGATAACTCGCGAAATGCAGGTCCCGCGCCGTGCCCCGCACCGGGATGATCCCCTTGACCACCGAGCAGATGCCCTGCCCGCCGTGCGGCGAGTCGATGACGGCCACGGGACGCGTGGAGTCCAGCAGCAGCGCGCGGGAGCGCACCGGCTCCGTGTTGAGCACCTGATCGCGCGAGTAGAACTCGACCGTACCGGCCCCATCGGCGCCCGTGAATGTGAATGAAGCCGTGTAAACCAGGAAGGGAGCCGTGCTAGGCATTACGTCGACGAAACGGTAGAACGTCTCCTTCACCCCTGAGGCGACCGCGTTGACCGTCGGGTCCTGCGCCGCGATGGACAACGGCGTCATCGAGCTGACCAGGACGGTCGCGCTGGAAAGCGAGAAACTCGGCTCGCCGATCGCCAGCTCGCTCGCCGGAGGCGTGGCGTCCGACCGCAGCTCCAGCGTGCGCTCCGCCGACACGTTGCCCACCCGGTCCAAGGCCCGGTAGCGGACCGTGTGGAGGCCCTCGGAGAAGGTGAGCGGGGCGTTGAAGGCGGCGTAGACGCCTGCGTCGACGGAGACCTCGACGCGCTCCGCCCCCGAGCCGGGCTCGCCCGACGGCAGGGATGGATCGGCGGCGGAGAAGGAGATCGACGACGCCGGGGCGACGTAGACCGTCCCGTCCGCGGCCGTGAAGGTCGGGGCACCCATGGAAATCGCGGTCACCGGCGGCGTCGCATCCACCAGCACGGTCGTCGAGCGCAGGACCTCCAGGTTTAGGACGTTATCCTGGGCCTGATAACCCAGCGCGTGCCGACCCTCGCCCAGGGCCGGCGGAGCCGCGAAGTTCTGGAACGCCCCGCCGTTATCCTGGTAGCGGACCGCGGCCAGGCCTGACGCTACTCCGCTCGTTACAGGATCGAAGGACATGAAGGCCACGCGAGTGTCCGAGGAGGCATAGAAGCTCGCGGCATCGGGACCGGCGACCTGGCGGCCGCCGACGACGACCAGCGAACTCTGCGGAGCGGTGGCGTCGAGCGCCACGCTTGAGGTCTTCTCCGCCTCGACGTTGCCCACGTTGTCCGCGGCGGACCACGCCACGTTCCTCAGGCCGTCCGGCGCGGGGAGCGTGAAGACGGACAGATAAGGCCCGAACGCGGCGGCGTCAAGCCGGAAGGAAATCCCGGACACGCCCGAGGCGGTCCCCGCGACCGTCGGGTCTTGCGAGTTCAAGGAGAACGGCGTCGCCGTGCTCACGTACACGGTGCCGCTGGAGATGAACTGAGGAGCGCCGATGGCGAGCGCCGTGAGAGGCGCCGCGGCGTCCACGAAGACCGTAGCGCTCTGAAGCAGTTCGAGATGCCCCAGGTTGTCCTCGCTCTGGAAGTCCACGCGCCGCACGCCCTCGGTCAAAGTGAACGTCGTCGCGTAGGCCTGGAAGGACCCGGAATCGAGCGCGTAGCGCGTGAAGGCCAGGCCCGAGGCGACGTCGCCCACGACCGGGTCCGCGGCCGGGAGCGAATAAGAGAAGCTCAGCGGGGCGAAACGCGCGCCGTCGGCCGCGGTGAAGAACGTCCCGCTAGGCGCGAACACCGTGAGCGGGGGCGTCGCGTCCGAGCGGAGCAGGAGCTCGCGTTCCGCCTCCACGTTGCCGACGTTGTCCACGGCTCGGTAGCGCACGACGTGCCGACCTTCGGCGAAGGTCAAGCCGGCCGCGTAAACGGCGAAGGCCGCGCCGTCCACGCTGACCTCGATGCGACCCACGCCGGATGCGACCCCGTCGACGGCCGCGTCCTGGGCCGAGAAGGAGATCGGCGTGGCCGGGGTGACGTACCGCGTGCCGTCCGCGGCGACATAAAGCGGTACAGCGATCGTCGCGGCGCTGACCGGCGGCGTCGCGTCGAGCAGGACGGTCGCGCTCGCGAGCGGCTCGGCGTTGAGGACGTTGTCGCGGCTGTAGAAGGAAACGGTACGCGGGCCATCCGCGCCGAAGAGGGTGAAGGTGACCGGGGCCGGCGCGAAGACGTTCGTCGAAACGGAGAGGAACGTGTCCTTGACGCCCGAGGCCACGCCGCCCGAGACCGGGTCCTGGGCGGAAAGGCTCAGGATGGTCGCCGGTCCGACCACCGTGCCCGAGGCCTGCGTAATGGACGGCGAGGAGATCAGAAGCTGGGTGAGAGGAGGCGTCAAGTCCACGACGATCGAGGTGCTCACGGGAATCTCGGAGTTGCCGAGCAAGTCGCGGCTGTACCAGCTCAAGGCGTGCTCGCCTTCGGACGACAGGCTGATCGCGGAGACGGCTGCCGCGAAAGCGGCCGAATCGACGGACAGAAGCGTTTGCGCCGCCCCCGCCCCGCTCCCGTCGCCCAGGGAGGCCAGGTCGTCGGCCGCGGAGAACTCGATCGGCGTCGTGGAACTCACGTAGAGCCGGTCCCCCGCGAACTTCGGCTCCCCGAAAGCGGCGGCGGTGCGCGGCGGCAGGCCGTCCACGGCCGCTTGCGCGCTGCGCGTGGCCTCCACGTTGCCCGCCAGGTCGACGCTGTAGAACTGCACGGTGTAAGTGCCCAGGGCCACGAGCGTGAAGGTCCCGGAGTAAGCCGCGAAAGTGCTTGAACCCACGGCGTAGAAGGTCCTCGCGGGCTCGGAGGCGGTCAAGCCCAGCGGGGTCGCGGCGGTCACGAAAAGCGTCGTCGAGCTGAACAGAGGGTCTCCGACGACCAACGTCGTCTCCGGCGGGACGCTGTCGAGGAAGAACGTCGAACTCGCCGTCGCGACGTTGCCCGCGTAGTCGGCGACCGCGGCCGTCACCGTGTGGCTGCCCTGGGCGAGCGCCGCATCGGGCGTGAAGCTCGCTTCGGAGGCGGTCACGACCGCCGACGCGGTCGCGTCCGCGCCGTCGAGCGTCAGGCGCACCGTGGCGGGGGCGACGCCGGGGCCGATTGCTGAATAAACGGCGGTGATTCGAGGCGTCGGGGTCGTGACCGTGCTTCCATTGATCGGCGTGAGCGCCAAGGTCGGCGGCACGTGCGACTTGCCGAGCAAGGCGAAGATCGAGGCGAGGCTGGGTATGGTCGCGATGACGTTCTGATCGTCCACGCTGAGCGTTTGGGCCGAGACCGCCACCCAGCCCGAGCCCGCGACGTACTGATAGATCGCCAGATCGCTCGGGACCAAGCCGAGGGCTGCGAGCGTCGCGGCTGAGTAGCGGAGGGTCAGCGCCGCGTACGGATTAAAGACGGCGCCCTCGGGTCCCAGGTCGTAGATCGAACTCACCAAGATCAGCCCGACGGGCGCCGCGCTCGCGAACGCGACGGCGCCTTTGCCCTCCGCCGGCGAGAGCAACGTCGCGGTGACGGATTGATTGGCCGAGAACGCCAATTCCGGGTAGCCGTTCACGGTCACCGTGCTGCGGATGAGCCCCGCCACGTTGCTCAGAGGCGAAACGCCTCCGAGGGCGTTCCGGCTCACGAGCGCCGCGTAGAACCCGGGTTCCGTGACGCCGGCGACGTCGATCGACAAGACGGTGCCCGACGAGGCCGGAGCGGGCGCCGGAATCGCCGTCGCCGCGTCGAAGTTGTCCGTTGTAATGGGGAAGGTGGCGCGCCTCAAGTCGTAAGAGACTTGAGGTATGGCCCCGACCGGCTCGGTCCAGCGCAACGTGACGGAGGACGGGTGGACGGCGGCAAGGGCGAGATCGACGACGGCGGCCGGCGGCGCGGCCACGGCGACCAAAGCGCTGCGCGCGATCTCCGCGTTGCCCAGCACGTCGACGCTGTAGAACTGGATCGTGTGCGTGCCTTGGGCGACGAGCGTGAAGGTCCCGGTGTAGGCCGTAAAGCTGCTGGAATCGATCGCGAAGAGCGTTTGCGCCACACCCAGCCCTATGCCGTCGCCTTCCACGGCCTTGTCATCCACGGCGGACAGGCTCAGTATCGTGCCGGTGGCGATATAGACCGGCGACGCGCCAAACTGCGGCAAGCCCACCGCCAACGACGTGAGCGGCGGCAGATTGTCCACGGGCGCGGTCCGCATCGCGCCCAAATCGGCGTAGGCCGTCTCGGTCAAGGCCCGGTTGCGGGCCTTGACCTGGCCGTAGAAGGTGGTCCCCGAGGGTAGGCCCGCGAAGGTGAAGTCGTGCGCGCGCACCCAGCCGCTCGCGGCGAAGACGGGCGCGCGGGACGCGGAAGTGGAAAGCTCGCTGAAGAACTCCGTATCGGTCGGGTTGCCGTCGAGGAGCCATTGCGCCTGCGCCGAGTCTGTCGTGATGCTCACAAAGGCCGGCGAAGTCGTGGCCGGCGGGAGGGCCAACGTGGTCACGCCGGCGATGACGACGGCCGGCGTGAGGGCCTGGGCGCCGTTGCGCTCAACCGAGGTCACGGAATAGGTCTGATTGGCGTTGAGGCCCGAGAAGACGGCGGAGGACTGATCGGCCGTGAAGGCCGTTTGCTCGCCGCTGGAAAGCGCGACCTGATACTCGGTCCCGGCGCCGTTGGCTGAAGTGGTCCAACTCAAGGCGAACCCGGACGCCGTGATTGACGTGACCTGGACGGCCGTCGGCGGATTGGCCAACGTCTGAACGACGACCATATTGGAGACCGAGGAGAACTGCCCGGCGGCGTTGGCCAGGAAGACCGCGATTTGATAGGTGGCGTTGCCGAGCAGGCCCGAGAGCAGGTAGTCCTGCCCGGCCAGGGCCTGCGTCACGGTCGAGAAGCTCACAGCGGCGCCCGCGACGCCGGGGACCGCGGACGGATCGGTCGAGGCGAAAATCGCGTAGCGTCCGCCCACGATGGTGCCGCTTGAGCCCTCCGCCCCCGTCGCGTTCCAACTCAAGGACAAAGCTCCAGGTCCGGACGCCAGCGCGCTCAAATTCGAGATCGGGTCGGGCGGGACGATCAAGGACGCGGCGTTGAACGTCATGGCGTAGCCGACCGGCTCCGACGACGTGAAGTCGAGCAGATGGAGGAAATAGGTGCGGGTGTTCGTCAGCTTGTCGATGTGCTTGGCGATCCAAGCGTTGCGCGGGTTGATGGGTTTGCCGTCGGAGCGGCTGACGGACGTCAGCGGCACCGAGTCGCCCTGAGGGAACGGGATCGAGGTATGGACCCAGGTGCCGGTCGGCACCGCTTGATCGAAGACGACGTTCAGGACGCCGTTTGACCCGGACAATCCCCCGCCCAGGTGCGCGGGGACGTTGCGCACCGGCGTGAAGCCGGGGCGGTCCGAGTCGATGAGGGCGTCCGGCTTGGGTTCCAGGCCCGACTGATAGTCCGACTCCATCCGGCTGCGCGGCGTGCCCACGTTCACCAGCAGGTCGTACTGCGCGTCGCGCCCGGGCTGGTCGTCGAGCACGTCCTTGATCAAGGTGTAGGTCGTCACGCTCTGGATCAGCGACGTCAGGGCGCCGCCGAGCGAGGCGTCGTGGGTGGCCGTGACGGTGAAGTCCGTGAAGCGGCCGGAGAAGGAAGAGGTCATCTGCCAGGAGGCGAGCGAGCTTCCGCCGGGCGGGATGTTCCCGAACGGGACGGTCAAGGTGTTGGCCGGCAGGGGGCTGGAGTTCAGGAACGCCCCGACGATCTGGAACGAGATCGGCAGGCCCTGCTTGTTGTCCGTGATACCGGGCTGGGCGGAGTCGATCTGGAAGTTGACCGCCGTGCCGGCGCCCACGTTCGACACGCGCAGCCCGAGCGGGAAGGGCTCGGTCGAGCCGGTCAAGGTGAAGGGATCGACGCCGAACACCTCGAAGGGCATCAGGTATTCCAGGCTCAGCAGCGGCTGCGGGTAGACCGTGATGTACGCGGGCTGCGTGGGGTTCAGGCCGGGAGTCTCTCCCGAGACGTAGGAGATCTGGGCCGTGACCTGGTACTGGGTGCCGTCGTACTGCGAGCCGCCCGCCCCCGGCGACGGGATGATGAGCCAGCGGATGTCCGCCACGGCGGCCGGCTGCATCGTGCCGGTCCCGTCGACGGCGGAGACGCCGGCGATGTCCGTCACCTTATTGAAGAAGAGGGCGTCGGCCGGGTTGCCGAGCGAGTCCTTGATGCTTATCGTCACGCGCAGGCTCGACAGCGGCGTGTCCGCCTGGTTGTTCGTCAGGACGAGGTGCGCGTTGAACGCCTCGCGCTCGAGCGCGGCCTTCTGCTCCAGCTCGAGCTTCACGACGGTGCAGACGGAGGCGGCCCTGGCGAACGGAGGACGGACGAAGCCGGTCCAGGATGCCGCGACGAGCGACAACCCGAGCGCTGTCCGAACCGCCAGGCGGCGAATCCGTTCGCTGTTCATGTTATGAGCCTTTCTGAGACCCCGCTTCTAAAGGAAAGCCCTTCATCGCCCACGCCCCGACTCCGCCCGCCAGCGCACGCGCGCCGACGCCCGCCTCGGCCAGCTGCCGCACTGCGGTCTTGCTGCGCTGCGAGACGCGATCGTAGACCACGATATCCGAATGCTTTCGGAGTGACTTCACCGACTTCGAGAGGTTTTCCAGCGGAATGCTGCGGGCTCCTGGAAGATGCCCGGCGGTGAAATCCTCGGCAGAGCGCACGTCCACGACGACGACCGCACCGGTCTTGTGAATACGGTCCTGCAGTTCCCCCGCGTCGATGTCGCCCTTCACCTTCTCCTTCTCGATGGGCACAGGCAGCACGGGATAGCCGCTCTTCTCCCACTGGGCGATTCCGCCGTAGAGCACTCCGATGTTCTCGACGCCGTTCGACATCAAAGTCTTGGCCGCCGCGTGGCTGAGCGGGCAATGCGCGTCGCCGCAGTAGAGGATGATCCGTCCGCCTTTGGGCAGGTCAGCCGATCCAATCGCGTCCTTCGGGATATTGATAGCGCCGTCGATGTGGCGGATCTGGTACTGACCGACGTCGCGCACGTCGACCAAAGTGAAGGAGCCCTTGTCGACCTGCAACTGCCGTAGTCTTTCCGGCAAGACCAACTCTTGGCCGAAAGCGGCGGCTCCCATAAGCGCAGGAAGCGCGATGAACATGCCGCCGAGCACAGTCCTATTCATTGTGTTCATGGTTCATTTCGTTTTTAACAGGCGATCAAGTTCCTTTTTTGCTTCCTCTCGAATAGGGAACACTTGCTCCTGGTCGCTCTTCCGGATGAAAGACCGCGAGTCCGTCGCGGATATTTCCTTCAACCTCTTTAGTGCTTTAGCTTTCGAGAAGTGCCGCAGGTTCCTGATAGCGATTCTTTTGATTCCGTCGTTCTCATCGGATGAGGCATCGAACACTGTCTTCTCTGCTTGCTCCTGGAGTGATGGTGATAACGTTCCCTTTTCTTTCAGTCGACCGAGCAAATCGATCATTTCGGCGCGCAGTGCCAGAGACGAGCTCGGATCGGCCCGCTCCTGAATGGCCAATCGACCAGCCTCATCGCCGAAATCCAAAGCCGCATCTCGATGTCCTTCGACCAAGGCCCGTAGCGCCCGCTTATCTCCTTTGAGGACTGGGACCGCACGAGTGGCGAGTTCTCCTTGGCACTCGCCGAAGCCTTCCCCAATTTGGGACTTGAGACCGGCAGGGTTCTCGCCCCGATCATAGGCATGGCGCCAGTCTTCATTGATCTTATTGATTCGCTCGACAAGGCCGATCAACGAAGATTTGACGGTCTCGTCGGCAAATAGAGCAGTAGGCGCATACGTGACGACGGCACACCAGCCGTCATAATTCCTGGCGTCGCTTCGCAAGATCGCGGCAGCCTTCGCCGGAGACATCTTCACGATGTCATCTCGCTGTAACGGAACCGCAGGATTCTCGCCGCCATAAGCGGTGGCTGCCGCGAGCGCGGGAAGCGAAAAGAGCATGCCGGCTATGGCCTTCTGCCTCATTTTTTGGCTTTGATACGCGACAAAAATTCCTTCATGTCAGCCGCCGTCTTCTTCACGTCGGCCTTGATGTTCTTATTCTTTTGCAAATGCGCGGACAAAAAGGAGAAAAAAGCCTCCGATTGCAGAGGTGCCATATAAAAAACCTCGTTCATATCGAGCATTGAAAAAACGGAAATCTGGAACGAGCCCCTATCAGCGGACGCGGTCGAACCTGCGTTTTCGGACCCGTGAATAAAATCCAAGATGGGCGCATAATCGGTATCGCTTAGAACGATGATTTTCGCGAGTTGCGCATATTTCAGTTCGCCATTCGACGCACCGGGCGAGAATGCAATAATGAATTCCGATACCGGCTTATCACTGACTCCTATATGCTGAAGTGCGATCCAATGTTTAAAGTTCGCTACCGCTGCCCTGTTTGTTTTCAAAATACGCGGCATCTCCGGCTTAGGAGCAGCAGGATTCACACCTCCGGCCGCCGCCGCCATGCCAATGCAGTGCATAAGCAGGAACGCCGCAACGCCTGCGCAGTCTCTTCTAATCATCTCTTGTCCTCGGGATCATTGGACATTAGCGATCTCTCCGGTCATCTACGGCCTTCAATATTCGAGTTATAGATGTCTGCTCGTTCGGTACATACTCCTTCAGCAATCCTTCGAGCTCATCCATGCGTCTCGGAGGTTTTGAATAGGCTTCAACAAGAAACTCCTCATTTCTCCTCACGAAACCCTTCTGACGGTTTCTCAAAGTGTATTGCTCGTGATATCTCGCCGCTTTCCGGTTATTCGCGTCGATTGTAGCCTCGTACTGCGCGCGAAGCTGCGGTGACTTGACCTCGCTCGGACCGATCCCAGCAGGCAATCCAGTGGATGCGGGTGGCGCGACGTTGAGCAACGGCTTATCATTAGGGTTCCAAGTAGGATCGATAGAAGCCAGCAACCGCTTCCACACCTGCAATCGAAGGATCGCATCAGCTCGGCGTTGACCTGCCCACTCATCGCTTGTTTGAGCCGCTCGAGAACCGGCTAAGTCGGAACCGACATAATCCGCAAGTCCCATCAACGTCTCAATCGGCGTTTGAGCCTGATCCGCCAGCCCCGCAAGTGAGTACTTTCTCAGGAGCTTATGCTTCATCGCTCGTGGATACGGTCCCGAACCGACCTCCTGACAGAGTTTCAGCATCACGTCAGCATGACGCCAATTATCTCTAGCTTTCCATTTGTCGTGAAGACGATCGCCAACCCGCTCTAGCTCCGCCCCACCCGCAGACCGGCCGGCCGTCGTAATCAAATTCATGTCGCTTTGCAGCTCATCTGTGCTGTCCACAGGTGCTCCGTGTGCGAGGCCAACTACGAGCGTCGCGAACGCCGCAACCTTACCGGGACCTCTCAGAAAACTCACTGGATCGGGATATGTATTCATAGGACCTCGATTGACATTGCTCCTTGCTGAGAGTGGCCTTTTCGAAGTATCCCGAACAAAACAATCAATGTGCTCACCGATATTCCCCTTTATGATCTTGCCACCATTGCTTCCATTCCGTATAAAAGAAGTGCTGTTTGTTGGGTTCCTTTTTCTGAATATCCATGAATGGAGGTTGGACGATGTTCCCGAGTGCCTCAGCAGCGACTGAGCCCAGGGTCTTGCACATGATCAGGCCACCTACGGCTCCAGGCCGCCTGACTCGCGCCTGCGGCGGAGTGCAGGTGTCGACTCCAAGTAAAGGGCCAAGATGTTTGATGGCTCGCGAGTCACCGATATAGCCCAGATATTCGACGATTTCTTTCTTCCATTCGTCGTTCGTCGTTGAGAGTTCGACGATGAAGTCGTTCAAGTAATCGGCCTCTTTCATCCTAGTCAGAGCCGCTTTCGCCGAAAAGGAAGCATCCCGATGTTCCTCGGTCCAGCGCGCGCCATAGACTTTCTTTTTCTGTTCGAATTCGGATTCGTCGAGTTTGAGCCTTTCGCGCATCTCACTTTCCCTGAAACGCGTGCCCGCCAACTTACGCAACAGCGCAGCAGATGCCTTGTCTTTCCTCAATCCCAGGGCTAATACTGCCTCGGAATCGAGCCGATCAGCTCTCGCCCGCAGTTCCTCCGTGGGTACGTTTTTTTCATAGTTCTTGAACATCCACTTCGAATGCGCACCGTATGGGAGTACTAAAAGAATACCGACCCAAAGACAACGCGACCGAATATTGCTCATCATGGATTTCGTCTCCGACCTTCGATGGGAATGACCGTATTTCCTCTGTCAGGATTCACACCTCCGGCCGCTGTGGCAATGCCGACACAAAGGAGGGTGAACAGCACCGTTCCCATTGTCGCTAGCCTGACGGCAGGCGACGGAGTTGTGAGAGACGCGCTCATTAGCCTACGGGGGTTCATCAGCCTCCGGCAATAACGGTGATCTATCATCCTCAGAGAGAAGCAAGATGGACTCGTGGTCAACCGGATACCTGGTCCCAGATCGAACCCATTTCAAAGCTCGCGACGTTTCGCGGCGCACGAACGCAGATCCGGAAGACTGAATTTCTTCAAGCACTGGAACTGAGCGGACGTCAGGCAAAGCCATAATTAGCTTCATGCGGCGCTGAAAGGCTGTATGCTCGGGAGTCCAGGGAGGAGGTTCGGGCCGGGGGGTTGCGGCTTTTAGTCCCGAGAGGGCGGCTTGAAGCGCAGGTCCTCCAAGCGTGACAAGGCTGCGCAAGGCTTCCTCCGCAGCCGCAGGAGATTCTGGATCACCGAGCATACGTAGTGCTTCGGCGATTTCAGCCGAAGATGATAGCGCCTTGAGTTTCGACGCGGCACGTGCTTTGTCGCGAAGTCTCTCGGTTTTGTTCGTCGCTTCCGGTATCCGCAGATGCACATCGTCGATGGATTTAGCCCAGCCTTGATTTATGAACATCTCGGCCGTATCGGGGATTCTTTGCGGAGCCACTCGAGTAATTCGCTGAAAATATTTCCAACGCGCTTCTGGCGGCAGCTTGGCGAGTTGCGATTTAACACGACGAGATCGCAGAGCGTCCTGCAATATCCAAGAGCCGTCCTTCTTTAGCAGGTCCTCGTCGCGAGCATCAAGCTGATCCCCACAACGCTCGACTGCAACTCGACGGGAGTAAGGGTCGGTGTCCTTGAGGACAATTCGCAATGCGGCGGAACAGCCTGCGCCGGTCTTCAGCGCGGTTTCAAAATTTTGAATCTTTCGGGCATGGGACATCAAAGACGATTCATGATCGAGCTTCCCTTCGGCTGCTGCCGGCATGTGGCCGATTGCAAGGCCTAAGAATATGAAACAGCTAAGGCGTGAATTCATTTCATGGCTCCCATTGACTACCCGGATGCGCCCAGTCGAGTCCCTCGTTTCCGTACGTTCCATGCGCCTCTGCCCAATCAGCACCGACCTCGGTGCTGTCGGCGGAGTTCGGGTTACTTCCAATCATCGCTTCGTAGCCCCCGTTATGACCTGGCGGATCAGTCGGTTCGCGATCACAAATGCCATCGCCATCAATATCCTCGGTGATGGGCGGAGTCCAAGCGCCGTGAACCGTAAAGTTATGCACACGGTGGTCGCGATGCCAGAATTCATGATAGATGCTGGCTCTGAAGCCATCTATGTATCTATGTCCGGTCGGAGGGTTGCCCGCTACGTCCGGCCAATAAGCGCTTGGTGCAATTCTTATCGTCCAGGTGGTTGCGGATGTTACGGTCGTATCGTTGGTTGCCAGGCTCGGGTCAAATGAAAACTGTCCTGTAAATCCGAGTGCGTTGGTCCAGTAAACAAACCAATTCGGAACAGTTCGCCCAGCCGCAACAGTTAGAGCATCAAAGAACAATTGTATTGGAGTCGACTGCGAGCTAACGGCACCTCCGCTTAAGACCTGGGCAATCATCCCGAAGTTTCCGAAATCTGAATTATTGGTTGGATAACCGGTGAGAGTCGCAACTGCATTGTAAGTCATGCCCGCAGTAGGTTCCGCGGGCCACGCATTGTTCCACGAGAGCGCCGGCCCCGATGGAATTCTGTTCAAATGCCACTTTATCTGGGTTCCATCCACAATTGCACGTGCACTTGCTGGCTGGATATCAGCTTCGACTCGGATAGGGACAATACCGTTTGCGCCAGTAAATACGAATTGGTTTGTGGTTGATCGTTGTGAGGGAACCCTGGGATCACCAGTAGGATGCACAATGACTAATTGCGCGACTAAAACCGTAGTGCTGGTCGCCAGAGTCGAACCTGCAGTGGTATCGTGTGCAGTAATCACTAGTTCGCCGGAAGTCGACGACGGTGTAAAGGTAGTTGAAGGTCCGGTCGTCGGGTCGAGCGTTCCCTGAGGAGAAGAAGCCGGAGACCATGAAATGCTCTGCGACTGGCACCCCGATGGAAGTGCAGCGGTCAGCGTAATCGGTCCCCCACTGATGCCGGTAAGCTCTGAGCTTCGCGTGATGATCGGCTCGCAGACCGATATCTTCTTCATGTCCGACTTGCAGAAGTTCGGAGCTCCGTTCGTGACGTTCAGCGTTCCACCGCTTGCGCTCGTGGGCCGCACCTCGACGACGCAGCCGCTCTTGCTCACGATCTCCACGCCCGACGCAATCCACTCGGTGCCGAGAGCGCACGGGCGGGAGCAGGACGGACAGCTGGCGTCGGCATTGAGCGTCGCGGTATAGGTCTTCGTGCCGGTTCCGAGCGGCAGCCTATCGTCGCCCGTGATCTTCATCGAGCAGGAGCAGCCGGTGACGGCCGGAGCGGCGGCGGCGATCACGTTCACGACCGCCGCGGTGACGAGCGGGGCGGCGGGAAGGACGCCGGCGATATCGGGGATCGGAAGAGCGGGGCCCGTGGTCGTCTCGGGCACGATAAGGCTCGGAGTAACGCCGCAGTTCGCGTTGAACTCAGGTCCTGGCCATACAGCATTCACGGCGGTGCCGCAGGCTGCGAGATACGTGCCGGAGCCGACGATTTTGCCTTTGTAACAGACCAACGGATCTGAGTGAAGCGTGACGCGAATCGGAACGGTGATCGTCTGCCCCGCTTTGAGCTCGGCGATCGTCGAGTAAGGCATGTCGATCGTGAGATGCGGATGGTCGATCTTGGGCAGGAGCGCGACGTCGAACGCCGAGATGAGGCCCTGATTGCTCACGGTCAACTGCGCGTCGACGCTGCCTTCCGACTCCAAATTGAAGTTGAATACGGCGGGCGAGATGATGACCGCCGGCGCCGGGACGTCGGTCTTGAAGGTCATGGAGAGCTTCATCGTGTACTGGTCGATGATCGTGGTCGGCGTGACGGACCAGACGTAGCTGACCATCTCGGTCAGGAGCAGGACCTCGCGGGTGTTGGTGACGCCCGGCTGGATGGTCTCGGTGCCGAGGAAGTCGCTGAAGCCCGCGGCCTTGGCCGTCAAGTTGTAGCGGCCCGCGGGGACGCTGTTGAAGCGAGCGACGCTGTTTGCATCGACGACCGCACTGAAGCTCAGGCCCGCGATGTCCAGGCTGACGAGCTGGACCTGAGCGCCCGGAACGGGGACGCCGCTGCCGAACTGGTTGCGGGGCTTGTCCGCGTTGATGACGTTGTAGATGATCCCGCCGTCGGTGCCGGCCGTGATGGTGATGAGCGCGTTGACAGGAAGGGCCGGGGCATTGGTCGAGTTCACCGTGACCAGAGGATTGAGCGCCAAGGCCTGGCTGGCAAGACCCAGGGGCGGCGCCACGACGAGGTTGAACTGGACCTGGCCGCCGGCGGGAACGTCGCCCAAAGTGTACGCGGCGCTGGGAGTGTTGTTGCCCTGGACCGCCACCCAACTCAGGGCCGAGGAACTGACGGAGACCCCGGTCCACGCCGAGGTGCCCAGGTTCTTGAGCACGACCGTCTGGACGCGGGTCTGGCCGGCGTTCATGCCGATGGTGAAGGCCTGGGGGTCGGCGGAAGGGCCGGGCGCGCCGGCCGAGACGTTCAAGGTCACCGGCATCCGGCGCACGAAGCCGTTGGACTCCCGGGCCTCCACGGTGAACGACACCGGTCCCAGCGGCGCGTCCGCCGTCGCGGAGGCGGAGAAGGAGAGCGCCGCGCTCTGCCCGCCCGCCAAGGAAGAAGGAACGCTCGCCGGGTTCAGCGTCAGGCCGACCCCGGCGACGCCCGAGGTGGAGATGACCAGCGCCGTCAGATCGGTCAAGGCGGTTTGTCCGGTGTTGAGCAGCGAGACGGTGAACGGCAAGGTCGAGTTGCGGACCACGGCGGCGTTGAAGCTTGTGTACTGGAACGAGAAGCCGGCGATGGTGAAGCTCGACTGGGGAACGCGGCTCACCACAGCCGGGTTCGAGGCCCATAGCGTGTAGGTGCCGGCCTCGGTCGGGGCCGGGTTGAACGGGATGGAATAATGCCCGGTCTCGTCGGTCTTCGCGCTGAGGCTGCGAACGAAGCCCTGCACCGAGACGCCGACCTGGACGGTCGCGCCGGGCACGAGCGCGTCGGCCGTGTCCCGGGCTTCGCCTGAGAGGATCACGGTCGGGCCCTGGTCGTACACCGGCCGGTCCGGCGAGATCGTGGCGGAGTAGGCGGGCGCCGCGACGCCAGTGATCGTCTGAGAGGCGTCGAAGGCGCGCGTGCCGTCTATCGTGTCTCCGATCAAGCCGTTGAAGGTCCGGCTGATCGAAGCCGCCAGCACCGCGCCGCTTCCCAGCGCCTCGGGCACGAAAACTTGAACCCCGTCGAAGAGGAAGCTCGCGCCGGGCGCGATCGACACGAAATAGCCGGTGGGACCCGCCTGCGCGCCGTTGCCCGTCTGGGACAACGTCGCCTGCGAGAGCACCGTGCCCTGCGGCGTCGCGAGCGAGACCGACACGTCGCTGTTGATGGCCGTGCGGACCTCCATGGGCGCCGAGCCCTTGTTGTTGAACTTGACCTGCACCGCGGCGTTGGCGCCGAAGATCATGGGGCCCGCGAAGAGCTCGACCGGCGAGCCCAGCGGCGTGCGGGCGGCGAGCGGGAAGGTCTTCTTCACCGTCGCCCGGCTGCCGAGACCGACGGGCAAAGTCAGCGTCGCGCGCAAAGTCGGCGCGTCCGCGATGTCCGGCGTCACGGCCACGACCGCGGGCATCAAGACGGCTCCCCCCGCGGGCACGGAAACCGACGGCGCCTGTCCGCTGAATACCGTCGCTCCCGCCGAGACGAGTTCGATGGCCGCCGGCCCCACCGGCGCGCTTTGCGCGCCGGTGTTACTAACCCGGAAGCGCACCGTGTCGAAGAAGCCGCGCGTCAGCGCCTGGACGCCGTTCAAGTTGACGCCGTAGGAGTCGAGCGTGAAGTCGACGGCGGGCACGCTGATCCGGGCGCGGGCGCCGTCCTGGCCCGAGGCGTCCACCGCCAGGACCTCGTAGACGTGGGCGGTTCCCAGAGCGAAGGCGGCGTCTTGGAACTGCAGCCCGCTCAGCAGGCCCTGGGACTGCAGCACTCCGTCCTTGTAGAAGCGGTAGCCGGCGAGGCCAGAGGCGGGGCTCTCCCAGGTGAAGGCCGCGCCCGCGCCTTCCGCGCCCGTGAGCGTGAAGTTGGCCGGCGCGGACGGAGGGAGGTTCAAAGTGAAGGTCTTGCTCGAGACGGAGACGTTCCCGGCCAGGTCCGCGGCGGTCACCGTGAACACGTGGGCGCCGTTGGCGCTGATGGGCGTTCCCTGCGGATACGAGCCGCCGTCGAGGGTCAAGGTCACCGCGCCCAGGTGCAGGTCGGTCACCGTGACCTGAGGCAGGACCGGCGAGACCGAGGTCCCCGACGGGATGCCCGTGATCGAGACGGCCGGGAAGGTCTTGTCGATCGTGAAGTGGACCGTCGTCGTCGAGCCGGCGGCGGACTGGTTGACGGCGTTCACCGTCAGAGTATGGTCCCCCTCTGCGCTCACGGTGGAGCCGGAGACGAACGGCGCCGCGTTCAGGGTCGCGCTCAATGTGACGGCCGTGGCCGAGCCCGTCGCGGTAAACACCGGGGCCACGTCCAGGTTGTAGAGGACGCCGTTCTGCACGCCCGCGATCACGATCGAGGGCGGGGCGCGGTCCCAGACGATCTCGGCCGCCTGAGACGGGCTGGACTCGTTGCCCGCGGAGTCCAGGGCCGTGATGTAGTAGAAGTAGCGCGCGTTCTGGGGCGGCGTATCGACGAACGGCGGAGTGCTGGCGAGCGCGCTGAAGGAGGCGCTCGCGAAGGAGCCTCCCGCCGCGCTCGTCCGGTGGATACGGTAGAGCGTCGAGTCCGCGCTGCCCGCCTCCCAGCTCACCTCGATGTGGCCGAACGACGAGAAGGTCGCGGTCGAGGCCGTCGGAGCGGCCGGAGAGGAGGACTTGGCGGTCGCGGAGACGGCCGTGGACAGGGGGCTCTCGTTGCCCGCGGCATCGACGGCACTGGCCGCGTAGACGTAAGGGCCGTCCGCGGGATTGTCGACGAACAGGCCGCTGCCGTCGGACAGCGGCGCGACGCCGGACGAGATCCTGACCGAGTCGCGGTAGACGTTGTAGGAGGCCGGCGTCCCGCCGACCGGCGCGCTCCAGGTCACCCGCACCGCGCCCGCCTTCTGCGGGATCGCGCGCAGGAACAGCGGCGCGCCGGGAGCCTCGGTCAAGATGACGAAACTCCCGCCCGCGGTCAAGCTCGCGCCGACGTTGCCCAATGCGTCCGTCGCGCTGAAGGCGAAGGATGCGGGCCCGTCGGAGCCGGGGACGATCGTGAGCGTTCCCGTCCACGCGGTACCGGCGCCGGAGAGAGTCACGGGCACGGTCGAGCCTGAGGCTGTGACGTAGGCCAACTGCGGCGCGACGGGGACGGGCTCCGTCAAGTTCAGGCTCAGGGCAACTGTCCCCGCCTTGACCGGGGACGCGGGCACCAGCGCGATGGAGCCTGAGGGGCCCGCTAGGTCGAGGAGCGCCGTCGCTCCCGCGGTGAGGCTCGTCCCCACGTTCCCGACGAAGTCGGAGCCCTGGAAGGAGAAGGCGCCCACTCCCGAGTTCATGGCCGAGGTCACGGTGAGCGTGCCGAGCCAGACCGTGGGGCTTGAGGCGCTGAGCGCGAGGCTGAGCGGCGTCTGGGTGAAGGGCCGGAACAGCAGGAGCGGAGGCGACGCCAGCACCTTGGAGAGCGAGAGCTGGAGGCGCTTCGCGCCCGGTCCGAACGGCGGGACGCCGTCGAGGAAGGTCAAGGCCGCGGTCGGGACGGCGCGGTCGGAGACCGCGCTCGAGGAGTCCGAGGCGCCGCTCTGGTTCAAGCTCGCGTCGAGCGCGGTGACTGCGTAGTGATAGACGCCGTCCTGCGCGGGCAGGTCGTCGTAGGTCCGCGCGTTCAGCGAGTCCTTGATCAGCAGCGCCGCGGCGGGGACGACGCCCGGGGAGAAAGCCGCCGCATCGCTGCTTCGATAGATCCGGTAGAACGAAGGCACCTTGCCCGCCGGCGCGTCCCAGGCCAGCCGCACCCGTCCCGCGGGCAAGGAAGCCGCGGAGAAATTCCCCGGGACGCCGGGCGGCGTCAGGTTGTAGTTGATGACGATAGGCGAGATGGGTGTGCCGGCGCCCTTGAAGTCGCTCGCGAGCACGGTCATGAGCGGGCTGCCCTGCGCGGGAAGGGTCACGACGGTCTGGAAACTTCCGGTGGAGCTGGTCAGGGCCGAAGCCAGGATGAAGCCGTCGATGAGCACCTGGACGGTGGTCCCCGGCTCCGCCGTGCCCGCGACCGTGACCGTCGCGGTGAACGTGGTGAAGTTCGCGCTCGGCGCGGTCACGACCGGCGTCGGCGGCGGCTGATAGGCGAGGGTATAAGCGGCTGAGAGCGAAGAGGCGTTTCCCAGGACGTCCAGGGCGTTGAACGCGACCGAGTGCGTCCCGTCGGCGTAGGCGAGGGTGTTCCAAAGGAAGCTGTAAGGCGCGGTCGTGATCGTGGAAAGGACCACGCCGTCCACCGCGAACGCGGCCCACGCTACGCCGGTGAGGTCGCCGGCTTGAACCGTCACGTTCGCCGGACGGGAGACGACGCCCCCGGGAGCGGGATTGAGGCCCGAGAGGACGGGTCCGTTGAGGTCCCAGAAGGCGATGTTGGAGATCGCCGAGAGATTGCCCGCCTCGTCGGACGACCTCATCACGAAGTAGACGGTCGAGATCGTGGGGACCGTGACGACGAACTGCTCGGCGGCACCCTCCGCGCGCGGCGTCGTGGAGACCGCGACGGTCGGCGCCGCGTCGAAGTTCGCGGCGTCTATCGGGTAGCCCGCGGCCTTGACGATGTAGCCCGCCACACCGCTCAGCGCGTCGTGCGGGGAGGTCCAGGCCAACGTCGCCTGTCCGGCGGCGGGGTTCTTGGCCGTCACGCGCAGGTCCGAGACGACCACCGGCGGCGTCTTGTCGAGGATGAAGACGGAGCTCGCCGAAGCCGCGTTGCCGGCCAGGTCGCGGGCCGTCAAAGTCAGGTTGCGCGCGCCCTCGATCGTGATCGTGTAGGACGATGGAACCACGATGCCGAGCTCGTCCTTGACGACGATCTGGGCGGCGGGCGTGAGGTCGTCGGAGACTTGGTAGGAGACGGGCACGTTCTGGTTCGTGATCAGGCCGTTTTGCGGCGAGAGCAGGACGAAAGTCGGCGTGGCCTTGTCGATCGTGAAGGAGGCGGTCGCCGAGCTCGCGTTGGCGAACACGTCGGACGCCGCGACCGACAGGAAGTAGGTGCCGGGCAAGGTCAGCGTCACGCCGCCCGCGAAGGGTTGGCCGTTGAGGCTGACGGTGGCGACATACGGGCTGAAGTCCGCGATCGTCACGGCCGGGGTCAGGTTCGCGCTCGCGTACTGGCCGTTCGAGACGCCGGTGATCGTGATCGCCGGCGAGTGAACGTCGAAGGCGACGGCGGACTGGTTGGAGGGCGCGCCCTCGTTTCCAACGGGGTCTACGGCCGTGACCAGGTAGTAGTACGTCGAGTCCGACGCGATCGACGGGGCGTCGACGAAGGCCGTCGCGGTTGTTCCGCTCAGCAGCGGCGCGCGGCCGGCGACGCTCGACGCCGAGAAAGTCGCGCGGTAGACGTTATAGCCGACGACCGTGCCGGTCGAGGCCGTCCACGACAGAGCGATATGCTTCTGCGCCGCGCTGAAGACGGCGGCGAGGCTGGGCGCGGCCGGTCCCGCGTGCAGGGACTGCGCGGAGAGCATGTTCGATATCCCGCTCTCGTTGAAGGAAGGGTCAAGTCCCGCCACGGCGTAGAAGTAAGTCCCATCGGTGGGCGGGACGTCCGTGTAGAAGGTCGCGGCCGCATGGAGTTGGATCGAGGTCAGGCCCGTAGTCGAGGTGTAGGCCTCGGTCGCGCGGTAGAGGTTGAAGGAAGTCGTCTGCTCGCCGGCCGCCGCAGCCTGCCACGACAACGAGATGCGGCCCCCAGGCCCGCCTGAGGCGCTCACGAGCGACGGCGGTTGTGGCGACGTGAGGTCCGCGGGCGTGCGCGTCGTCACGGCGGATGAGAAAGCGGAGAAGCCGACGATATTGTAGGCCGCGACCTGCAGGAAGTAGGTCGCGTTCGGCGTCACCCCGAGGATGGTCGCCGTCGTCGCCGCGCTCGTCGCGGCATGGACGATGCCGCTGAAGTCGGCGGCGGTGGACGCCTGCAATGTATAGGAGAGGGCAGACGGGGCCGGGTCCCAGGTCGCCGTGATGAAGGTGCTGCCGGACGCGTCTTCGCCGGCAGATGAGACCGCGAGATTGACCGGGGCGGGCGGCGCGCTGGGGCAGCCGGCGGGGATCGTGGGGTTGACGGTCCCGGTGCTTCCGCCCACCGCGCTGGAGCCTCCCGCGCCGCCGCCGCTCACGCCGCTCGTCACCTTGTTGGCGTTGCAGCCCGCGAGCGCGACACGGCCGCCGCCGCCTCCGCCGCCGCGCTGATTGCCGCCGGGGCCGCCTGAACCTCCAGTCGCCGAGATCGTGCCCGAGCCGTTGAACGCGGCCGCCGTCAGGTTAACCGTCCCGCCCGCGCCGCCGCCCGAGCCGTAGTCATTCGGACTGCGCGCGCCGTTGACGCCGTTGGCGTTGATCGTGCCGTTGAGCGAGAGCGCCCCGCCCACGGTGATCAGCGCCGCCCCGCCGCCCGCTCCGCCCGCCATGCTGTTGTAGCTGCTCCCGCCGCCCGAGCCCAGGTCCGTCGGGCTCGTCGCGTTGTCGTAAGCCGCGCCGCCGCCGGCGCCGGAACTGCCGCGCCCGCCCGCGCCGCCATGGCCGGCGCCGCTGCCGTCGCCGCCGTATATCCCCGCGCCCGGGCCGAAGCCGCTGCCGTTGGCGGTCCCGCCCGCGTAGCCCAAGCCGTTCAACGCGATCGCCGCGCCCGCCTGCAGGTCGAAGTCGCCGACCACGTTCATGTTCAAGATCGCCGCGCGCGTGTTGGAGTTGATGTTGTGGGTCAGCACGCTCCCGGGCAGCGCCGACACCGATGCAAAGCCGAGCGTCGCCGTGTTCATCTGAACGAACGTCCCGCCGCCGTCCACCTGCAGACCGCCGCTCGTCGCCAGCGCCATCAACTTCAGCACCGCCCCGCTCGCCACTTCCAAAGTACCCGGCGCCAGTGTCGCCGCCGTCACGCTGGCCGTCCCCTTGACCACGAGGGCGGTCACCGTCGCCGTGCTGCCCGCGTCGAAGGTCACGACACCGTTGTTGATCGTCAGGTTCGCGAACGTCGGAGAAGCCCCCGCAAGCGGCGTCGCCGACTGGGGCGTGACGCTCGGATCGCCGATAGTCAGGTTGTAGCTGGATGCGCTCGGGGCCTTGCGCGCGATCACGCCCGCGCCGCCGTTCGCGGCGCCCGAGCCGCCGCCGACCGCGCTGTTGGCCTGCAGCGTCAGGGTCGAACCGTCCGCCCCCGTCACCGCGATCGCGATGCGTCCGCCAGCGCCCCCGCCGCCGCGCTGATTGCCGCCCGCTCCGCCCGCACCGCCGTTGGCCAGTATCGAGCCCGTGCCGTTGAACGTCGCGGCCGTGATATTGACCGTCCCGCCGGCCCCGCCGCCCGACCCGTAGTCATAGGGACTGCGGACGCCGTCGTTGCCGCCGGCGTTGATGACGCCATTGAGCGAGAATGCCCCGCCCACGGTGATCATCGCCGCGCCGCCGCCCGCTCCGCCCGCCATGCTGTTGTAGCTGCTCCCGCCGCCCGAGCCCAGGTCCATCGGATTCGTCACGTTGTCATAGGCCGCACCCCCGCCGGCGCCGGAACTGCCGCGCCCGCCCGCGCCGCCGTGGCCGGCGCCGCTGCCGTCCCCGCCGTATATTCCCGCGCCTGGGCCGTAGCCGCTGCCGTTGGCGGTCCCGCCCGCGTAGCCCAAGCCGTTCAACGCGATCGTGGCGCCTGCCTGCAGGTCGAAGGCCCCGCTGACGGCCAGGTTCAGGACGGAAGATCTCGTCGTGCTGTTGGGCGCGTGCGTGAGCATCCCGCCCCGCTCGACAAGGACCGAGTCGAAGCTGAGGACTTGCGCGTTGAGCTGCTGAAAAGAGCCGCCGTTGCGCACGATGAGCGCGCCGCCCGAGTTGCCGGCGACTGCAAAAGCCATACTTCCGCCGCCTTGGACCTCGATGGGCGAGCCGGTGGGGACCGTCAATTGGTTGGCCGTCACCTTTAAGGAGCCAGAGCGTACCTGGATCGGGACGGCGCTTCCAAAGGAAAGATTGTGACCCGAGAGGACGGCCCCGCCGACCACCACCAGCGAGTTGATCGTCACGTTGCTGCCAGGATCAAAATTCACGATGCTATTGTTAAGCGTGACGGTCGAGAATACCGGCGCCGCTCCGCCGACGCCGCTGCCTGTCTGCGGCACGGACGTCAGGTCGCCGATCGAGAGGCTGTAGTTGACCCCGCCAGTGGTCTTAAGCGCGATCACGCCCGCGCCGCCGTTGGCGGCGCCCGAGCCGCCGCTCGTTCCGCCGTTGGCTTGAAGGTTCAGGTTCGAGCCGTCCGCTCCCGTGACGACGATTGAGACCCGGCCCCCTCCGCCCCCGCCGCCGCGCTGATTGCCGCCCGCCCCGCCTACGCCGCCGTTGGCCAGTATCGAGCCCGTGCCGTTGAACGTCGCCGCCGTGATATTGACCGTCCCGCCCGCTCCACCGCCCGACCCGTAGTCATAGGGACTGTGGACGCCGTCGTTGCCGTTGGCGTTGATGACGCCGTTGAGCGAGAACGTCCCGCCTACCATGATCAGTACCGCGCCGCCGCCCGCGCCGCCCACCGCGCCGTTGTAGCTGCTCCCGCCTCCCGAGCCCAGGTCCGTCGGGCTCGTCGTGTTGTCGTAGGCCGCACCCCCGCCGGCGCCGGAACTGCCGCGCCCGCCCGCGCCGCCGTGGCCGCCGCCGCTTCCGTCCCCGCCGTATATTCCCGCGCCTGGGCCGTAGCCGCTGCCATTGGAGGTCCCGCCCGCGTAGCCCTGAGAGTTGGCCGCGATCGTGGCCCCCGCCTGCAGGTTGAAGTCTCCGGCCACGTTGAGATTGAGAACCGCCGAACGAAAAGCGTTGTTAGCCGCGTGCGTGAGCGAGCCTCCGGGCAAGACGTTGATCGAGACGAAGTTCAACGGCACGGCGTTCATCTGCTGGAAGACGCCGCCGCCGTCGACGATGAGGTTCCCTCCGGATGTCGCCTGGGCGGAAAGCCGCAGGGTGCCGCCGCTCTTGACCTCAAGCGTTCCGCCGTTGAACGCGAGCGTCGCCGCCGTCAGGTTCACCGCGCCGGCCACGATCAGATTGTTGATGTTGACCGTGCTGCCGGCGTCGAAGCTGACGATGCTGTTGTTGAGCGTGACCGTGGAGAAGGCCAAAGTCGAGCCGGCGACGGCCGTTCCAGTCTGCGCCGCGGAGTTCAAGTCGCCGATGCTGAGATTGTAATTCGCCCCGCCCGAGGTCTTCAGCGCGATCACGCCCGCGCCGCCGCTCGCCGCGCCCGAGCCGCCGCCGGTTCCGCCGTTGGCTTGGAGATTCAGGTTCGAGTTATCTGCGCCCGTAACGACGATCGAAATCCGTCCGCCCCCGCCTCCGCCGCCGCGCTGATTGCCGCCCGCGCCGCCCGCGCCGCCGTTGGCCAGTATCGAGCCCGTGCCATTGAACGTCGCCGCCGTGATATT
The DNA here is from genome assembly GCA_016182905.1 of Elusimicrobiota bacterium. Taxonomy (NCBI): domain Bacteria; kingdom Pseudomonadati; phylum Elusimicrobiota; species Elusimicrobiota bacterium. The sequence goes on along the minus strand of JACPFR010000005.1, from coordinate 63,344 downwards.
GACCGTCCCGCCCGCGCCGCCGCCCGAGCCGTAGTCATTGGGACTGCGGACGCCGTCGTTGCCGCCGGCGCTGATGACGCCGTTGAGCGAGAAGGCCCCGCCCACGGTGATCAGCGCCGCTCCACCTCCCGCTCCGCCCGCCATGCTGTTGTAGCTGCTCCCGCCTCCCGAGCCCAGGTCCGTCGGGCTCGTCACATTGTCGTAGGCCGCACCCCCGCCGGCGCCGGAGCTGCCGCGTCCGCCCGCGCCGCCGTGGCCGGCGCCGCTGCCGTCCCCGCCGTATATTCCCGCGCCTGGGCCGTAGCCGCTGCCGTTGGCGGTCCCGCCCGCGTAGCCCAAACCGTTCACCGAGACCGTCGCGCCGGGCTGCAGGTCGAAGTTCCCGCTCACGTTCAGGTTCAAGACCGCCGCGCGCGTGTTGGTATTGGCCGCTTGCGTGATCAGGCCCCCGGGCAGGACCGTCACCGCCGTGAAGTTCAGCGCCGCCGTGTTCATCTGCACGAAGGCGCCGCCGCCGTCGACGACCAAGTCGCCGCCGGAGGAGGATTGCGCCGTCAGCTTCAGGCTTGAGCCCTTGGCGACCTCAAGGGTTCCTCCGTTCAGGGCGAGCGTTCCGACCGTGAGGCTCATCGTGCTCGTCACGACGAGGCCGTTGACGGAGAGCGTCGCCGCCGTCATGCTCACCGTGTTCGTCGTCGCGAGGACGTCGATGCTCGCCGTGCTCCCCGCGTCGAAGGTCACGACGGCGTTGTTGATCGTGACGCTCGCGAACGTCGGCGCAGGGCCCGTGATGGGCGTGGCCGATTGGGCCGCGAGACTCGCCCCGCCGATCGTCAGGCTGTAGATCGAAGCGCCCGGCCCCTTGAGAGCGATCACGCCCGCGCCGCCGTTCGCGGCGCCCGAGCCGCCGTTTCCGCCCGCGTTGGCCTGGAGGTTCAGGTTCGAGCTGTCCGAGCCCGTGACGGCGATCGAGACCCGTCCGCCGCCGCCCCCGCCGCCGCGGCTGTTGCCGCCCGCGCCGCCCGTGCCGCCGTTGGCCAGGACCGAGCCCATGCCGCTGAACGACGCCGCCATGATATTGACGGTCCCGCCCGCCCCGCCGCCCGAGCCGTAGTCCTGGGGGCTGCGGACGCCGTCGTTGCCGTTGGCGTTGACGAGGCCGTTGAGCGAAAACGCCCCGCCCACCGTGATCAGCGCCGCGCCGCCGCCCGCACCGCCCGTCGTGCTGTAGCTTCCGCCGCCGCCCGACCCCAGCTCCGTCGGATTCGTCGTGTTGTCGTAGGCCCCGCCGCCCAGGGCCCCGGAACTGCCGCGTCCGCCCGCGCCGCCGTGGCCGGCGCCGCTGCCGTCGCCTCCGTACACGCCCGCGCCCGGCCCGAAGCCGTTCTGCGTCCCGACGCCGGGCGCGTAGCCTTGACCGTTGGCCGCGATCGTGGCCCCCGCCTGCAGGTCGAAGTTCCCCGTCACGCTCAGATTAAGGAGGAACGAGCGCGCGGACGTGTTCGCCGTGTGAGTCAGCAACCCGCCGGGCTTCACGTCCAGCGCGCCGAAGACGATCTGCTGGTTCGTGTCCTGCTGAAGCCTCGCGCCGCGATGGATCGTCACCGAGCCGCTGGTGCTCTGGGCCGCCGAGAGGCGCAAAGTCGGGGCGAAGTTTCCGGCGGCGTCGCCGAGAGTCAGAGTGGCGAACGCGATGGAGGTCCCGCCGGATGCGGAGACCGTCGCGTTCAGGTCGATGACGGCGTCGTCGGCGGAGGTCGGGACTTGGGCTGGAGACCAGTTCGCGGCGTTGAACCAGTTGCCGTCGGAGGCGCCCGTCCAGGAGACCGTCGCGGCTTCGGCGTCAAGCGCGAGCGCCGAGAGCGACAGCGCGGCCGATACGGCGGCCGCCGCGAAAAGACGGCGCGGCCGGAGAAGATTGCTCGGCGGCGAAGACGGTTCGTCTGTTGAAGCCATCGGCGGCCTGCCGCGACTCAACGACGCCCGGCAACGGCCACCCCAACCATAACCCCCGAATCCGGGGATGTCAATTACAGTTGATTACACCCTCCCGTGGGCGACGGTTCGCGGGAGGAAGCGGCTCAGCCGACGAGCATATAGCCGTCGGGAATCGAGAGTATTCCCTCTTTCTCGGCGAACCCCAGCGCCCGACGCAGCCGGAGGATGGTCACGTTAACGACCGTGGCGTTCTCGTCGCCGCCCCAGACTCGGGTGAGAATCTCCTTCCTGGAGACTCCGCTTGCGCTTTCCATCATGACGCGCAGCAGGTCGAATTGCTTGTAGCCGATATGCTCGATCAGGCGTTCCCCGACCCAAACGCGCCTGGTGTCGATCTCCAGGCGCACGCGCCCGCGCGCGAGGGTTCCGCCGTTCGGCTGTCCCGCGGCGGTTCGTCCCAGCAGTTTGGACATGCGCTGGAGGATCTCGTTCTCGCCGAAAGGTTTGGGCAGGTAATCGTCGACGCCTATCTCCTTGAGGGCGCTTTCGAGGGGCCCCGCCGTCCTGTCCAGGGCGCTCATGGCCAGGACGGGAATGCCTTGCGTCTCGCGGTTGGCGTGGAGGGACTTGAAGACGTCGACTCCGTTGATATCAGGCAAGGTCATGTCGAGGATGACGAGGTTCGGCCTGAGGTCCCGCGCCATCGCGCAGCCTTCGCGGCCGGTGCCCGCGAAGCGGACGTCGAATTCCCGGCGCGCCAAGGCGAATCGGATGAACTCCTGGAATTCCGCGTCGTCCTCTATGACCAGGAGCCGCCAAGTCGAAGGCGCCTTATTCTTGGCCACGGCGTCGCGCAAGAGGCTCAGGAAGTCGGCTCTGCGGCTCATCAAGTCCGTCTTGTCGTAAAGGTCCTCCGCCCCGGCCTGCTTGACCGTCAGCCGTTCGGCCGCGCTTCGCTTGAGGCCGGAGATCATGATGATAGGGATGTGCTTCGTCGATGCGGCCGCCTTGAGCGCCTTCAACACGGCCAAGCCGTCGATTCCCCCGGGCAGAGCCCAGTCAAGGAGGATGGCCCGCGGCTGGCACTTCTTCACGGCCTCGAAGGCTTCCGCCGCGGAGGCGGCGCCGGCGCTCCGGAACTCGGTGCCGTGCAGGAGGTCGAGCAGCGTATGCCTGACGCTGTTGTCGTCGTCAACGACCAAGACGAGCCCCGCTTGGGAGCTGGGCGCACGGGATTCGGGGAAGCCGCCGGCGGGCGTCATCATTTATTTGGGCTCGAGAGGGTATTGCAAACCTGACTGACCCAGGATAATGCTCCTTTCGCGATCTGTCAATGGAAATTCACCCGCCGGGAAGTCCGAAGGAGCCTCCTATTTATCATGGTTCCGCCGCCCATAATTGATATCCTGCGCAGGATCAAGGCGAGGCTCCCATGTGGAATCGACAGCGCGGCGGGACCAGGCGCGACCTGCTCAAACGGATCGACCGAGAGATCGCGGCGCATAAGCGCCGGGAGCTCGGGCGCGACGGCTGGCCGTATCTGAACAACTTCCACTGCCGCCTCCCCGGCGGGCTCTACAGAAAAATCCTCGGGCCGGACGAGCTGCACCAGCCATACGGCGACCCCCAAGCGAGTCGGAAGCTCCGCGGCATGACGCCCGCGCGGCTCTTCGCGCTCATCGACCGGTTGATCGAGGAACTCGGCCTGGACGCCCGGAAAATCCGCCGCCTGCAATCCGCGCGGGGCCGGGAGATCTACGACTACGCCTTCCCCCTTTATGTCCGGCTCCGTCAGGCGGGCTTCAAGCATCATCCGGACCTGACTTCCTGACTTTCGGACCCCGCTTGCGGGGTGGAGCGCCGCGGACCGACCCGCCGCAGCGGCCGCCCGCCTTTCGGCGGACGACCTCCGACTTTAGTCCTCGTCCGGCATCATTTATGTTGCGGTCGCACTTATGTTGCGGATGGCCGCAAATTTCGACGAAGGCGGCAGGTTCTAGGCAACATAAGTAGAACGGCCAGCCCGAATGAAAGAGCCCCGGCGGATTCCGCGCGCCGGGGCTCCTTTTCGATTCAGGCGTTCTATCGCTTCTTGCCGACTCCAGCAGCCTCGAGTTCTTTGATCTCGACAGAACCCTTGCTGCAACAGTCGAGCAGGCGTCCGTCCACCACGACGGCGGGAAGCCGCGTGACGCCGTATCCCTTGGCCTTCTCGCGGCATTCATTCGTCGCGCACCCTCGATTGAGGTCATAGATCGTGACCTCACAATCGGAGCAGGCGGCCGAGTTGACCTTCTTGACCGCGTCTTCGCAGACGGGACAACCGGCAGTGAACACCTCTACTCTTCGCTTCGCCATTTTACTCACCTCCTTTCGCGCAAGCGGAGCAGGGTCCTCCGCCTGCAGTTTGCCTTCTCGGCATGATATTCCAAAGCGACGACCCGACCAAAACTGAGATGCCGAGACCCTTCAACAGCGCCGATTCGAGGAAGAACTGTCCGGCGAAGAGAGCCGCGGCGCCGGCCGCTCCGGCGATTAGAGGCCGGTAATCGCCTCTTCGGCGGGATTGAAAGGCCAATCCACCCAGGGCGACTGCCAGGAGAGCCAGGGTCAAGGGTGCCAGGATGCGGCCTGCGAAGGCCCCGAGACCCAGCGCCCCGAGCAGACCGCCCAGCGCGGGGATGCAGAATGGACAGAACGTCGCGGGAAGAAGACCAATCAAGGCCGCGGGCAGAGCCGCCACGGAGCCGAGCCAGGAGTGATCATTGAGCACCCTTGAGATTGCTTCTGCGCTGGGCGCGCCTCCCAGGCGGCAGGCCCCGGTTCCTTCCGGCGCTTGCCCTCCACCGGAGACATCCCGACCTTCCACGAGCACGGTTGGAGAAGGAAAGGTCCTCAAATCAGGCGGACAGTCAGGCGCCTCGATATCGGTTTCGATCCAGTGGACGGGCAGGCCCGCCTGCGCCAACGCGGCACGGAGACTGCTCCTCGCCGCATCCACGTTTGGGCAGTTCTTGAAATAAAGCAAGCGGATGTTTCTCGTCATTTCTTGGCCTCCAGGCTGCGAAGGATAGGGCACTCATCCGTCCGGCCGCGTTTCTGGCAGGTCCTGACGAGTTGCGAGAGTACCCGCTCCATCGCGCGCAGCCGTTCGATGCGCGCTCTGACATCGCGAGCATGCTCGGCGGCCTTCTTCTGGACCCTTTCGCAGGACGCCGGTCCGCCGCTGCGCAGCTGCAGCAGCGAGCGAATCTCTTCGAGGGAAAATCCAAGCTCCTGCGCGTTCTTGATGAAGCGCAGCTTCTGCAGAGCGTCCTCGCGATAGACGCGATAGCCGGACTCGCGCCGCAGCGCCGGCGTCAACAGCCGCCGCCGCTCGTAGTAGCGCACCGTCTGGATGTTGACGCCCGCCGCCTTGGCGAGCGTCCCGATCGTCGCCTCTTTGATCATGATTCTATTTTACACCCTATACCTAGGTATAGAGTCAAGCCCCGGCAGCATTCCCGGCCTCATCCTCCAGGCCTTTCAGGAAGCCCATTACTCCATCCGCCCTCTGCCACGGGGCTCCCGTCGGTGCGGAAAGTTCGCGCTGAGCCGGAGCCTTGGCCTTCATTTCTAATTCTTGACATTCACGTTTGCGCGAGCGCGCGGTGAACTTAGACCCTAATCCTGTGAAGTTTATAAGTGCGTTTTTCGGACGATGACCGCCACCGTCTCGGACCAATGTCCGCCACTGTTTTGGGGGCCGTCCGCCCCCAGGGCAGGACGAGAGCCGCGGCCTCCCGCCTCTCGTAGCGACGCTGGGCAACAAGCCGTCATAGAACCATCTGACCCGGGGGGGTTCGATCCCGGACAGATAAAAATGAGACAATCAGGCAAATGCGGAAAGCAAAGCGCGTCCGAGAAATCCTGGTTCCAAAATTTCGCGAACGCCGTCAGAAGCTGATGGTCGATTATGTCCATCGGCTCTTGACCGAGTAACGCCTGCAGGAGGTTCCCATGCCCAACATCGGTGTAATCCTTAAAGACGAGATCCAGCGGCTGGCGCGCCGCGTCTCGCGCCAAGCGGACGCCAAACTCCGCAAGGACGTGGTGTTCCTCAAACGCAAGGTCGCGGAGCTGACGCGAAGCGCCGAGCAGCTGCGGCGGGACAACGCCAAGCTGTTGATGGACTACAAAGAGCGGATGGCGGCGCCCGCGGTCGCCTCCGGCAAGGAACTCGAGCACGCCCACCTGGGCCCGAGCCTCATCCGCGCGCAGCGAGCGCGGCTCGGGCTCTCCCGCGAAGCCTTCGGCAAGCTCGTCGGCGCCAGCGCGGGCGCGGTGCTGGCATGGGAAGGCGGCCGCTCCAAGCCGCGCGACAAGGCCCGCGCGGCCTTGATCGCGGTCCGCAAGCTCGGCAAGCGCGAGGTCCGCTGGCGCCTTGAAGCGATGACTCCGAACGGCCGCAAGCCGGCGGCGCCGGCCGCGTCCGTCCCGAGAAAGGCGAGCGCCGCGCCTGGACGGTGAAAGGTTGTTCGAATCGAGCGGAAAACTGGCATAATGTACCCGTTCCGCTGAAACGCGCCTGGAAATGGCGATTGTCAGTGATTAGCAGACGGAAGTCGTCCGAAACAGCGGCGTCTCAGCAAGCGGCTCGATAGAAAATCTCGACAGACATCTCGACAAAAAATCCGGTTAATTCGGACTCCCGAAAAATCGGGACGCCAAGAGACGCAGCAAAGATAAGCGTTTAGTTTTAACGGTAGGGTGGCTGAGCGGTCAAAAGCACCGGTCTGTAAAACCGGCGGCAATAGCCTACACAGGTTCGAATCCTGTCCCTACCACCACTCGCCCTCCGGATCTCTTTTCCGGAACCCGACGGCTGAAAATCAGCCGAGCTGGAGGGCGAGTGGTTTTTCTTTTATAACTATATCCAGTCGCGGCGGCGGAACCAGCCGACCATCGCGAAGATGATCGCGAGGCAGGAGATCGCGAAGATCTCGAAGGCGTGCGGCGCCTTCCAGGGGAAGTTCTCGAAGTTCATGCCGAACACGCCGGCCATGAAGTTCAGCGGGATGAAGACGACCGAGATCACGGTCAGCACCTTCATGACCTCGTTGAGGCGGTTGTTGACCGCCGACAGGTGGGTCTCGGCGAGGCCGGCGACGATCTCACGGTAGGTCTCGAGGATGTCCATCGCCTGGACGACGTGGTCGTACAGGTCGGTCATGTAGGTGCGGGTGGTCTCGCTGAGGCACTCGTGGCGCTCGCTCTGCAGTTGGTGGACCACGTCGCGCATCGGCCACAGCGCCCGCCGCAGCAGAAGCAGCTCCCGCTTCAGGGCGTGGATGTCCCGCAGGATCTTCGCCTGGCTGCCCTCGAGCACGCGCGCCTCGAGCTCCTCGAGAAGGTCGCCGTAGTGCTCGAGCACCGGGAAGATGTGGTCGACGATCGCGTCGAGCAAGGTGTACACGAGGAAGGACGCGTCGGCGGTCCTTAGTCTCGAGCCCCTGGCGTTTATCCGCGAGCGGATCGGGTCCCATATGTCGCCCGGCGTCTCCTGGAAGGTGAGCACGGTCTTGTGGCCGAGGAAGATCGAGATCTGCTCGCTGTCGAGGCGCTCGCCCTTGAGCTCGATCATGCGCGCGACGATGAACAGCCGCGCCGCGACCTCGGGGTCGCCGCCGTAGGCGTCGGCCTTGGGGCGCGTGCCCGTGTTGAGCAGGTCCTCGACGGCGAGCGGATGCAGCTCGTACTTCTTGGCCAAGGCCTCGATCGCCTTGGGGCTCGCGAGGCCGTCGATGTTGATCCAGCGCACCGTCGTCCACGCCGGGCGGTGCGAGGCGAGGAAATCGTCGAAGTCGAGCGCGCCGCGCATCTCGACCTGCTCGGGCGAGTAGTCGATGACCGTGACCTTGACCGGCGCAGCGGGCTTGGCCGGGGCCAGCTTCCCGACCTGGTCCGGGTACACGCCGGGAGCGGCGCCGGGGGTCTTTTTCCCGAAGCGGGTGGGAAGCTTGAGCTCCTTGTGGTTCGCCATTTGACCGATTATGCCAATTTGCTATGCTCGAAAAACCATGGCACTCAACATCGTCGTCTGCGTCAAGAGCACCCCTTCCACCGTCAACGTCGGCGTCGACGCCGAAGGCCGGCCGAAGATCGCCGGCGTCCCGACCGCGCTGAACCCGTTCGACGAGTTCGCCGTCGAGGCCGCCGTCCGCCTCAAGGAGGGCGCGCCCGGCTCGACCGCGACCGCGCTCACCGTCGGCCCCGACGCCGCCGCCGAGGTCCTCCGCGAGGCCATCGCCCGCGGCGTGGACGCCGGCGCGCTCGTCACCGGCCCCGAGTTCGAGGGCGGAGACTCCTACGCGACCAGCCTGGCGCTGTCCGCCGCGCTCAAGAAGCTGCACGCCGAGAAGCCCGTCTCCATCGTCCTCTTCGGAAAGAACACCTCCGACGCGGGCGCCGGCGTCGTCGGCACCCAGACCGCCGCGTGGCTCGACTGGGCCAGCGTCTCGGCCGTCAAGAAGATCGAGGCCGTCGACGACAAGTCCGTCACCGTCCTGCGCAACATGGAGGACGGCGTCGACACCGTGAAGCTCTCGCTTCCCGCCTGCGTCTCCACGATTAAGGAGATCAACGAGCCGCGCCTGCCTTCGCTCAAGGGCAAGATGGCCTCGAAGAAGGCCGTGTTCCCCAAGTGGACGGCGGCCGACCTCGGCCTGCAGCCCGCGCAGGTCGGCGCCGCGGGCGCCGGCTCCGTCGTCGTCAAAGCCGCCCTTCCCCCCGCCCGCCCCGCCGGGCTCAAGGTGGAAGGCGCCACGGCCGCCGAGAAAGCGGCCAAACTCGTCGACATCCTCGTCGAAAGGAAGCTCATCTAACATGGCCAACGGAATCCTCGTCGTCGTCATCCCCTCGCGGGGAACGCTGTCGCCGTCCTCGTACGAGCTCCTCGGCGCCGGCAAGGTCCTGGCCGACGCGCTCAAGCAGCCGCTGCTGGCCGCCGTCGTCGGCGGCAACGCCGCCGCCCTCGCGGGCGACGTCGCCTCGCGCGGCGTCGCCAAGGCGTTCACCGTGGAGCACGCCTCGCTCAAGGACTTCACCGAGGAGGCCTACGCGAAGGCCGCCGCCGCCGCCGCGGAGAAGTCCGGCGCCGCGCGCGTCATCCTGCCCTCCACGATCGCGGGCCGCGCGCTCGCCGCGCGCCTGGCGGTCCATCTCAAGGCCGGGCTGGCGACCGACGTCACCGAGATCCTCTCGGACGGCCGAGTCCGCCGCGGCTACTACGGCGGAAACCTCATCGCCGAGGTCGAGTTCAAGACGCCCGTCGGCGTGCTGACCGTCGCCCCGATGACCTTCCCCCGCGCCGAGACCGCGGGCGCCGCCGCCCCCGTCGAGGCCGTCGCCTTCGACCCGGGCGCGCCCAAGACCGAGTTCGTCTCCTTCCAGGGAGAGACCTCCCGGGAGATCGACCTCGGCGCCGCCGAGAAGGTCGTCGCCGGCGGCTTCGGCCTCGGCTCCGCCGAGGGCTTCAAGCCCCTCTTCGACCTGGCCCACGCCCTCGGCGCCGCCGTCGGCGCGAGCCGCCGCGCGGTGGACTCGGGCTGGATTCCCTACAAGCATCAAGTCGGCCTGACCGGCCGCACCGTCCGCCCGAAGCTGTACGTGGCGATCGGCATCTCCGGCCAGATCCAGCACCTGGCGGGCATGGCCTCCTCCGGGACCATTATCGCCATCAACACGGACAAGGACTGCCCGCTGATGCAGATGGCCTCGATCTCCGTCCAGGGCGAGTACGCCGAGCTCCTCCCCCTCATCACCAACGAGATCAAGGCCCGCAAAGGCCACGCCGTCCCGGCCTAGAAGAACTGCTGCAGGCCTAGGCTCACGCCCGTCTGCCGGACCGGCCGCTGGGTGCGCGCCGCGTCCAGGCGCAGGATCGCCCGGTAGACGCGCGGGAAGATCACCCGCGCCCCGATCCCGTAGCTGAAGATCGGGTCGCCGAAGCCTTCCGTCCCGAAATTTCGGGCGTCCCAGGTCTTGGCCAGGTCCGTGAACAGCGCGCCCTGCAGCACCCACAGCGGCTTGTCCACGAGAGTCGGGCGGGCCTCCAGGTTGGCCAGCCACATGTGCTCGCCGCGGAACTGCCTGTCCAGGAAGCCCCGGGCGGTGTCCAGCCCGCCGAGGTAGAACTTATGCTGGAACTCCCGGCCCGTCTTGCTGCCGAGACGGGCTTGGTAGACGAGGTTCCAGCGCTCCGCCGGCCTCCACCCCCCCGCGGCGCCCAGGAGACCTTTGGCGAAGCCGAAGTCCGAGCCGAAGGCGCGATGGGCCAGCTCGGCCTGCGCGAAGCCCTCGTGACCGACGACGTGGTGGCGGTCCCGGTCGAGGCGTCCGACGGTCACGCTCGGCGTCAGCGAGACCGTCCGTCCCGAGCGAAGGCCCCTCGAGCGCAGGAAAGCGTCGTTGGCCGCGGCCATCGCGGGCGTCGCGTCGTCGCGGGCGAACTCGTTGCGGTAGACGGACAGTTCCAACCCGAGCCTGAGCCGCTCGGTCAGCTCGCGCTGCAGCCGCCCGTTCCAACGCGTCTCCTGGTTCGAGAAGAACGCCTCCTCCGCTCCCTTGTCCGTCAGCAGCGGAAGGTCGATCATGTGCGAAAGGACCTCGGTGCCGAGACGGTTGCGGCGCGACAGGAAATAGGGATGGCGGAACCACAGCGCGTAACCGGGCTGGCCGTTGAACCGCTCGTACTGGCCGCCGACCTCGAGCAGGCGGTCGAGGAAGTTGATTTCGTACAGCCCGGCGGTGATGAGGGAAGACCCTCCCCCGCGCTTGAACTTGAACACCGGCAAGGTGGAGTGCTTGTTGCGCAGCCGCAGCGTCAGGTCGACCTTCCCGTCGGACTCGGCGGCCGCGCCCTCCACGTCGTAGAAGTAGTCGAGGTTGCGCAGGCGCCGCAGGTCCCGCTCCCACGCGGCCGGGTCGAACGGCTCGCCCGGCCGGGTGTCGAGCAGCGCGAGGATGGTCTCCGTCCGCGTACGCGCGCCTTCGACCTCGATGCGCGAGACCGTCGTCGCGCGCAGCGGCGGGACGAGAAGAAAGAGCAGGGCGGCGAAGACGGCGGCCATGGGAGCCAAGATACCAAATCGCCGGCCGAGCGCCCTTAGGCGATGCCGTGGCTGTGCGGAATGGACTCGTCCGGTATGCCCCGCCGGGACTGCCCGCCCTGGCGAAGCCACAGCCGCGTCGAGGCTTCGGCCCGGCGGATCAGGTCGGCGGTCGCCGAAAAATCGAACGGGGTCACCGCGACCGGACACAGTGGCGGCACCACGGCCACCTCGACGCCGGCCCCCGCTCCTTCCAGGTCGCGGACCAGGCGCCGATTGACGAGAAGATTAAGAGCGTGGAGCGCCGTCGCGACGGCGCCGAGGGGCGGCCGCGCCAGCGCGCAGGAGAACCCGGTCGAGAGCACGATCACCTTCGTCGCGCCGAGAGCGACGGCGGTCGAGACGGGCTCATTGTTGGCCAAGCCCCCGTCGCCGAGATAGCGTCCCTCGTGAAGGACCGGCGGGAAGACGGCCGGGATCGCCGCGCTGGCCAACAGCAGGTTCATCGCCGGGCCTTCCCGGTAGACGCGCTCGGAGCCGTCCATGAGATCGGTCGTCACGACCGCGCAGGGCACGGAGCACTCCTCGAGCCTGCGGCACGGCAGCTCAGGCTCCAGGATCGAGCGCAGGCGTCCGGGATCCGAGACATGGGACGAGCGGCCCGCCAGGCCGAGGCAGCCCTGGACGAAGGGGAACGGGAACACGTCCCGCCGCGACAGGCCGAGCCAGATGCGCTCGATGCGCTCGACGCCGGCGGGCGTCGGGTCGCCGGCGTAAAAGGCTCCGTTGATCGCGCCGACCGACGCTCCCACCACCAAGTCCGGCACGACCCCCGCCCGCGCCAGGGCCTTGAGCATCCCCACCTGCACCGCGCCGAGGCTCCCTCCCCCCGCGAAAACGAAGGCCGTCCGCCCGCTCACGATCTCACCTGCCCGGGCGCCGGCCTACCGGCTCCATCGCAGCCAGGCGCCGAGCGCGGACTTGGCGAAAGGCGTCAGGCGCGTGCGGTTGTAGGCGTCGCCGAGCTTGCGCACGGCCTCGGCCTGGGTCGGGTACGGGTGGATGGTCGCCCCGATGCCGGAAAGCCCGACGCCGTTGTTCATCGCCACCGAGATCTCGCCGATCATGTCGCCCGCGTGAGAGGCGACGATGGTGGCGCCCAGGATCTTATCGGTCCCGTCCTCGACATGGACTTTCACGAACCCCTCGGATTCGCCGTCGAGGATGGCGCGGTCCACCTCGTCGAGCTTCTGGACGAAGGTCCGGACCTTGAGCCCCCTGGCCAGCGCCTCCTTCTCGTACAGGCCGACGTGGGCGATCTCGGGATCGGTGTAGGTGCACCAGGGGATGGTCAGCGCGCTGAAGCGCTTGCGCCCCATGAACAGCGCGTTCTGGATCACGATGCGCGCCGCGAAATCGGCGGTGTGGGTGAACTTCGGCGCCAGGCAGATGTCGCCCGCGGCGTAGATGTTCGGGTTCGTCGTGCGCAGCTGATCGTCGACCTTGACGCCGGTCTTGTCGAAGGCCACGCCGACCGCGTCGAGCTCGAGGCCTTCGACGTTGGGCGCGCGCCCTACGCCGACGAGGACCGCGTCGAATTCCTTCGTGCCGGAAGGCCCGTGTTTGCTCTTAAAATGCGCCGTGCTCACGGCGCCGGAGCGCTCGACTCGCTCGATGTCGACGCAGCACAGGAACTCGACCTTGTCGCGGTCGAGGGACTTGCGCACGAGCTCGGCGGCGTCCTGGTCCTCCCGGTTGAGGATGCCGTGCAGGGCCTCGAACAAAGTCACCTGGGAGCCCAGGCGCGCGAAGGCCTGAGCCATCTCCACGCCGATGGGGCCGGCGCCGATGACGAGCAGGCGCTTGGGCAGTTCGGTGAGGTTGAACACCGTCTCGTTGGTCAGCGCCCCGGACTCCTTGAGACCGGGGATGGGCAAGGTCACTGCGCGCGCGCCCGTGGCGATCACGGCTTTGGCGAAGCGCAAGGTCTTGCCGCCGACCTCGACGCTGTCCGAGCCCGTGAACCGGCCCTGGCCGACGAACACGTCGACCCCGAGACTCTTGAAGCGCGCCGCCGAGTCGTTCCTGCTGATGTCCGCGCGCAGACGACGCAGGCGCTCCATCACCGCCGGGAAATCCACCGTCACGCCGTCCGGAACCTTGACGCCGAACTCTCCCGCGCTCCGGACCCGGGCGGCGGCGCGCGAAGCGGAGATCAGGGCCTTCGACGGCACGCACCCGACGTTGAGGCAGTCGCCGCCCATCAGGTGCTTCTCGATCAGGGCGACCTTGGCGCCCAGGCCCGCCGCGCCGACGGCGGTGACGAGCCCGGCCGTCCCGCCTCCGATGACGACGAGATTGTAGCGCCCCGCGGGCTCGGGGTTGACCCAGTCCGGCGGATGGACGTTGGACAGAAGCTTGCGGTTGTGCTCGTCCATGGGCGAGATCAGGTCGTTCGACATTCATTTCTCCTTTGCGTTCGGCGCCGTCTTGGCGGACAGCGCGCGCTTGGCGGTGCGGCCCACCAGCCAGGCGGCGACGGCGGTGGCGGCCAGCCCCCCCGCGTACAGCGCCCACTCGGCGGGCGTGCGCGCGCGAGAGCCACCCCGCGCGGCTTCGCCGGCGACGGCGCCGAGGTAGACGTACAAGAAGGTGCCCGGGATCATCCCGAGCCAAGAAGCCAGGACGTATTCCCCGAAGCCCACCGTGGTCAGGCCGTAGGCGTAGTTGAGCAGGTTGAACGGCAGCACGGGCGACAGGCGCGTCAGAAGCACGACCTTCCAGCCCTCCTGGCCCACGGCTCCTGCGATCGCGCCGAACGCGGGGACGTTCTCCAGCTTACGGGAAACCCAGTCCCGCAGCAGGTAGCGCCCCACCAGGAACGCGGCGCTCGCCCCCACGGTCGAGCCGATCGAGACCAAAATGAATCCCTTCCAAAGGCCGAAGGCCGCGCCCGCCCCCAAGGTCAACACCGAGCCGGGCAGGAAGGCCACGGTGGCCAGGACGTAAAGCCCCACGAAAGCCGCCTGTCCCAGGGGACCGGCGGCCGCGGTCCACGCCAGCGCCGACGCCAGGAACTCCCTCATTTCTTATCCTCGTTGAGCGCCCAATCGTACGCCGTCCAATCGACCGCCCAGCCTTCCTCGACCGGCAGCCACTTCTTCACGTATCTCAGGACGGCTTTCTTCGAGCCGCCGAAGTCCTTCATGTACCATTTGAAGATCGGGGAAAGATAGGCCGTCTCCCCCGCCTTGCTGGCGTCGTTCTTGGCCCTCTGAGACAGGAAGGTCCGGGCCTGATCGTCGAGCTGCGCGTCGAGCCGCGTCCCGTCGTAGGACTCGGAGCGCAGGGGCGGGCAGCCCTTGGCCGCGCAAACGAGCGCGAAATGGACGCGCGGCTCGTTATAGACCGGGCGGATCATCTCGTGCTCGAGCTGGTTGAGCGTGACGGTCCGCCCGAACGCCTTCACCGCCGGGAGCTTCCAGGCCTTGTTCGGGTCCCATGCCGGTCCGATGTCCCGGATGGAGGCGATCGGATAGCGGTCCAGTATGAGGCGCAGGGTCGCGGCGTTGTACAGGTTGATCAGGAAGGCCAGCCGCTGATCTCGCGGCCGGCCCTTGAATTCGTCCTCGTCGGCCGCGGCGGCGGCGGCGAGCCAGGCGTCCAGGCCGGACGAGTCCTTCTTGAGGCCGGCGTAGTCGACGCGGCCCTCGAGCACCCGCGCCGCGAGCGTCGCGTTCAATCGCGCTCGCGCTCCGTCGGGCTCCGCGGCCCGAGAGACTTCGCCCGTCGACAGGATCAGGGAAACGATGAGGATCGAGCGGTTCATGTCATATGCTCCTGATAGTAAGTCCGTCTCGCGCCGGCTTTGTTACGGGGCCGCGCCCAACTTTCTCCAAACGGCGCGGAATTCCTCCGGCTTTACCGCCGACAAGTGGTGCTTGAAGCGGATGGTTCCGGCTCCGTCGACGATGTAGATATTGCGCAAGGGACAGGCCCCCGGCGGATGCGTTTGGCCGAGCCGGCGCGCGACGACGTCGTCGGGGTCCAGAAGTATCGGGAAACCGCAGACCAGCGATACCGTCATGGGCAAAGGGTCGTCGAGATCCAGGAGGCTGACGGCCAGGACGCGGACACGGCCGCCTGACTCGGACCTGACTTCCTCCAGAAGGGGAATCTTCGCCCGGCAGTCCCCGCACAAGTTCGTGAGCCACAGCACCGTGTGCTTCTCCCTCCCGCCGGCGTAGAGCGAATGCTCCCGCCCGAAAGTGTCGCGCAAGGTGAAGTCGGGAAAGCATCCGCCGATGTCCGCGCCTGGATGGAGCCTCGTCCGCAAGGGCCAGAGGAGCTTCCAGAGCAGGTTCGGGATCTTCAACGGCGTCTTTCCCTGTTGGCCGCGGCGCTCGCGGATGAGACGACAAAGGGCACGAGAAGATTGAACGCGATTTTAGCGCACAATCGCGCCGTCCACGGCCCGCGCAGCACGACGTCGCCCTGGTTCGCCGCCGACAAGACGACGCCCACGAAAAGCGCGATCGCCGCGCTCCGTCGCAGGACGGCGGGACGCGCCGCATAGGCCGCCGCCTCGCGGAGCTCCCCGTTCACCGCTTCTCCGCGCCGGCCAGCGAAGTCCGGGGATGAAAGGCGGCCCACGCGAACCAGTAGGCCTCGAGGCCCGCGATCTCCCGTCCCTCCTCGTCGAAGGCGCGCGCCCCGCCGTCGTCGCGCATGACGATCAGCCGTTTCCCGATCCGGAGGCGCACGCCCTCGCCGCCGAGCGCGGAGACGGGCGCGGCCGCCGCCCCTTCGGGCAGGGAGACGCCGAAGACGACCGTCTTTCGAGGAAGCCGGGAGTCCTCGTGACCGACGGGGAAATAGAGCTCCGGAGATTTTTCGTAGCCCGCGTAGGGATCCTTGCCGTAGTCCCGCGCGTGCCCCGTGTCGAAGAGGACCGTCCGAGTGTCCGGACGCGCCGCCTTCCAGCGAGCCCAACTCGTCCGGCGCGCGGGCAGGCGCGCGAGCTTGGTCCCCGTCGATCCGCCGGCGATCGCCTCGGCCATGATCTGAGACCAGAGGCTGCGCGTTCCCCGGTCGTACATCACGAGATCGCTGTTGTAGAGGAGGCCCGACACGCCGAACTCCAGGACGCCTCCCGCGACCCGGCGGTCGAAGACGATGCCGCTGCGGCAGAGCGGGCAGTAGGTCACGGCGACCGGGACGCCGCCCACCTCGTCGTCGACCAGCTCGTGCCAGTCGAGCAGGCGGATCGGGTAGGCGACGGCCTCGTCGTTCACGACCAGGCCGAGCACGGCGTCGTCGGCCTTAAGAGCGCGGTCGGACTCCTCGACGGAGGCCTTCCGCGGCCGGACCAGCGCCGGGATCCCATCGACTGGCGGGCCGCCGCCGCGGATCTCCTCGCGCGGCACCGAGACCCGGACGCCGCGCGGCAGGAAAGCCGCGAAGGGGTCGAGCGGCGCATGCTCGGCCCAGGACACGGCTGCCATCGAAAGCGCGGCCGTCACGGCGAAGCGGATATCCACAGAGGTGAGTCCCGCCGGACGCGGGATCGTTACAGCCGGCGGCCCAGTTGGTCGATGACGCGGCGCTTGAACGCCTCGACGTCCCCGCCCTGAGGCTCGGACCAAGCCTCCTTCAAAGCCTCGCAGATGCGATCCATCTGACGGGCGAAGCGGGCGCAGAACTCGCACTGAGACAGGTGGACGCGGATCAGCAGCCGTCGATGCCAGGGCTCGGCCGCCAAGCCGTCGCCGCATAAGGTCTTGGCGACCTCGCGGCAGTTCGGCATGAACGCCATCATGAGCTTCATCATCGGCCTTGTTCCCAATTCCGCTCCAGGCATTCCCGCAGCTTCAGACGGGCTCGATGGAGCATCACTCGCAAGTTGGTCGGGTTCACGCCCAAAACGTTACAGACCGATTCCGAGGTCTCGCCCTCGACCTCTTTGAGGAAAAAGGCCGCCCGCTGCGCGTCCGGGAGGCCCTCCGCGCACTTCTCGACCCAGCTCCGGGTCTCGGCGTCGAGCGCCGCGGCCTCCGGGCCGCGCGGCGGACGAGACCACATTCCGGCCTCATCAAAACGCGCGGCGACGACGGCCTCGATGTCGTCGCTCCCCTCCTCGCGCCGCGCCTTGGCGCGCAGGTTGGACGCTTTGTGGTAGAGGATGCCGAACAGGTAGGTGCGCAGGCTCGAGCGCCCCTCGAAACGATCCAGGCCCGAAAGGAAGGCGACGAAAGTCTCCTGGACGACCTCTTCCGCGTCGGCGCGCGACAACCCGATGGCGAGCGCCCCGGCGAGCAAAGTCGGGAGATTCTCATTCACCATGGCCGTCAGCGCCTCCGGCTTGCGAGCGCGGAGGTCCTCAACGCTCGATCGGCCCGGTGTCGTTGCCATGCGCGGATTCTACCATTCCTTTTCCAAAGTCGCTCGATCCCGACATCCGGCCCGCGGGGCGGCGCCCATCGGCGCGGACGCCGCCCCTTCCCGCGGTCGCCTAGCCCCTGGCCATGGTTCGAAGGTCGTCGTCGGTCACCGGCTGGCCCCCGACGCCCCACGCGCCCGGCTGAACATCCTCGATGGTCACCCAGGTCACCTGACGCAGCCCCTCTCCCTCGACCGAGAGCACCGCGTCCGTCACCTTGCGGATCATCTCCTGCTTCTGCGCCAGCGTCAGGTAGCCCCCGACGCCCTTGATTTGGACTAATGGCATGCCGCGCCCTCCTTGGACCAGGCCGCTTGGCTGAAGGCGGCGTCCAAACCCGTTCCGGCGATGTGGTTGGTGTAGTTCGACAGCGTCTTGAGGCCCACGCCGAGGACGACCTCCAGGACCTGGCGCCGCTCGTAGCCCGCCGCGAGAAACGCCTTCGTCCGCTCCTCGCTCGGCCAGCCCCGCGACTCCGTGACCGCCTCGGCGAACGCGCGCAGGGCTTCGTGCCGCCCGTCGCCGACGGGACCGCCCGTGCGGACCGAGGCCACGACGTCGGACGGCACCTTCTGCATCGAGGCGATCACCGTGTGCGCGGCGACGCAGTACTCGCACCCGTTCACCCGGCTCGCGGCCAGGAGCACGACCTGGCGCTCGGACGCGTCGAGGGTGGACTCCTCGTATATCCCCGAGAGCGTCATGTAGGCCTTCAACAGCGGCGGCGCCTCGGCCATCTTGCCGAGCAGGTTCGGCACGAAGCCGTACTTCTTCTTCGCGGCGACCAGAAGTTCCTTGTACCCCGCGGGCGCGTCTTCGACGGCGTATGTTTTGTATTCCATTCTATTTTTCCATGTCTCAACGACTGTCGTGCGGATCTTTTGTCTGGAACATTCGTTCCACACAAATCAAAAAAAATCAACCGAGCCTCCCGACGGCCTCCTCCACGATGCCATTGAGCAGTTCCCGCTCCGGACGACTGCGAGACAGCACCGCGAGCCCGATCAAAGCGGCGAGAAGACCGCGAGCGGTCTTCTTCGGGTTCACGCCGGCCGGGATGTCCCCCTCAGTCTGTCCCTTGAGGATCATCCGCTCGAAGAATTCCTCGATCTCCTTCTGCGCCTTGGCGACGATCGCCCCGGCCTCCGGGTCGTGCGCGGCGAGTTCCAACGCCGTGTTGGTCAGGAAGCAGCCGCAATTCTCCTCGCCGGCGGACTTGACTTCCGCGAAGGTCTGGAGAAGCCTCCGCACGGCTTCCCGCGGCGGCGCGGATGACTCGAGGGCGGCCAGGCGTTTGCGCCGTATCCGGTCGTCGTACATATGAAGCGAAGCCAGGAACAGCGCGCGCTTGTCGCCGTAGGTGGCGTAAAGGCTTCCGCGGTTGATCCCCGTCCGCTCCACGAGCGTCTGCATGGAAGTCGCCTCATAGCCCCGGCTCCAAAAGGCCTGCATGGCCTTGTCGAGGACTTTGGCTCGATCGAATTTTTTTTCCCAGGGCATATGGCGTCGTTGTTTGAGGATATCCGGTCTGGAACGATTATTCAAGACCCACCCATAAAAAGGACGACTTCTCTCACGTCGAACATGAGCGAGATTCCGATCGTGCCGATCAGCAGACCGAGCCAGGCCGCCAACGGACTCCCGGCCCCGGCGGACGCGCGATTCAACCTCGCCCTGACAAGATAAACCAACAGCGGCGTCCAGACGAGCAGGTGCGCCGCGGCGATCATCTTCACGGTGCCCGTCGCCTGGAAGAGCGCCATCGCGACGCCCATAGTAAGGAGAAACGCCCCCAACGTGACGCGAGCCTCCGCTTCCCGGCGGAAGAAAAACGCGGACGAGAAGAACACGGCCATCATCCAGGCCGTCCAAAGACGGACCCAAAGCGGCAGCGCGTTCATCTGAGTCATGAGGTCCCGCGTCATTTCGTTCATGGCTCCTATGAGTCCGCGCGATCTCGAGTTCGTTACACTGATGAAGGCCATTCAGCGTTGAGGGCTTTTTATTTCCATCGATCGGGTGTAACATATAGACAGACCTGTACACATACTCTCGGGGGCGATGCTCCCGAGAGAAGCGACAGGAGGAGTTATGAGCAAGAAGAAGATCAGCTGCGCCGACGTGGTTCCGGGCTGCTCGTTCACCGCGGAGGCGGACAGCGAGCAGGAGTTGCTGCAGAAGGTCGCGGCCCATGCCGGGCCCGACCACGGGATCAAGGAGGTCACGCCCGAGATTCTCAAGAAGCTCAAAGCGGCCATCAAAGAGGGCTAACACGGCATGAAACTCGTCTCCGTCAACGTTTCGCTCGGCCGGACGGTCCGCTGGAAAGGGCGGGAGATCGAGACGGGCATATTCAAAGAGCCCGTCGAGGGACCCGTGCGGGTCGGGCGCATGAACCTCGAGGGAGACAAGCAGTCGGACCTGCGCGTCCACGGCGGAGAGTATAAGGCGGTCTACGCGTATTCGGCCGCTCACTACGAGTGGTGGCGCAAGGAGCTCGGACGTACCCTCCCCTTCGGGGCCTTCGGCGAGAATCTCACGATCGAGGGTTTCCCGGAGGAGGAGGTGTGCGTCGGAGACCGCTTCCGGATCGGCGGCGCGGTCTTGGAGGCAGTTCAGCCGCGCTTTCCGTGCTATAAGCTCGGCATGAAGTTCGAGGACGACTCGATCATCGAGCGGTTCCTGGACAGCGAGAGATGGGGCGTCTACTTCCGCGTGCTCGAGGAGGGTGTCTTGAGCGTCGGCGACGAGGTCGCGCCGATAAGTCGTGATCCGGCGCGCCTGCCCGTGCCGGAAGTCCTCCGGCTCATGCTGTCGGAGACGCCGTCGGCCGAGACCTTGAGGCGCGCGTTGACGGCGAAGTCTCTGCCATCGCCGTGGCGTGAAAAATTCGCCGGCATGCTGCGCCGGCCGGCGGAAGGGACATGAACGGACGAGGAGCGCGGGAGAGAATCCTGGCCGCCGCCACCCGTCTTTTCTACGCTCACGGCGTCAACAGCGTCGGCGTGGACCGGATCGTCGCGGAGGCCGAGGTGACGAAGACCAGCCTATACCGTCACTTTCCATCGAAAGAGATCCTCGTCGTCGCGTTTCTCGGACGAATAAACCGCGAGTGGTCGGCCTGGCTGAAGGAACGCGTGGAAGGAGCTTCGGTTCAGCCGCGTGCGCGGCTGCTGGCCGTGTTCGACGCTTTGGGCGAGTGGTTCCGCACGCCGACGTTCAGAGGCTGCCCCTTCATCAACACGTCGGCGGAGATCTCGAACCGCTCGAACCCGGCGGCGAAGGCAGCCTCTGCGTTCAAAACGGGATTCCGTGATTATCTGCGGGCATTATCGGACGAGGCGAAAGTCCGGGATCCCGGCCTGTTGGCCGACCAGCTCCTATTGCTGGCGGACGGGGCCATCGTCAGGGCGGCAATGACCGGGGACGTCCGCTCCGCCTCGGCCGCGAAGAAAGCGGCCGGCTCGCTGATACGACAGTCCCGTCAGAGACCGAGCTCCGAAAGCCCCGGGTGATCGTCCGGCCGCCGGCCGAGCGGCCAGCGGTACTTGCGCGCGGACTCCGGGATCGGAAGGTCGTTGATGCTGGCGAGGCGCAGGCGCATCAGCCCCGCCGCGTCGAATTCCCAGTTCTCGTTGCCGTAGGACCGGAACCAGCCGCCCGCGCCGTCGTGCCACTCGTAGGCGAAGCGCACCGCGATTCGCGCGCCGTCGAACGTCCATAGTTCCTTGATCAGGCGGTAGTCCAGCTCCTTGGACCACTTGCGCCGGAGGAACTGCACGATCTCCTTACGCCCCGATAGGAACTCGGCGCGGTTGCGCCAGACGCTGTCCTCGGCGTAAGCGAGCGACACTCGCTCCGGGTCGCGCATGTTCCAGCCGTCCTCCGCCATGCGCACCTTCCTCGCCGCGGTTTCCCGGGTGAAGGGCGGAAACGGCGGGCGTCCGTTCTGCGGCTCTGTCATGGCGTTCTCCTTCTTCATCGCGTCAACGATGAGTCCGCTCGGTCTGGAAATCGTTACATCCCGGGACATTCCCATGGACACCTCCCCGCCTATTACCTAAACTTTCCCATGCTAGGGGTCCTAAAGCTTTCGAGCTTTGGGTGAGAGAAACCCTCTGAACCTGATCTGGGTAATGCCAGCGAAGGGAAGCACAGAGCGCTCTGACACATTATTCGTTCCCCTGGCCGCCGGCCAAAGGAGCGAACGATGTCAAAAACCGCCAAATCATACGTCCTCTGTCTTTGTCTCTCCCATGTCCTGAACACCGCGTCGCTGGCCTTAGCGGCGCAGCCCGCCTCGGGACCGCTCGCTCCGATCGTCATCACCGCGCCGCGCGAGCCCAACGACTACGGCTCCACGCTCACCCGGCTCGGCCTCACTGGACGGTCGCTCCTCGAGACGCCCGCTTCGGCGACCATCTTCCCGCGAGGGCTCATCGACGACCAGGGCGCGCGCGGCGTCCTGGGCCTGATCGGAAACGATGCTTCCGTGGGCGAGAACTACGCTCCCCTCGGCTATTACGAGAGCCTCTCGATACGCGGCTTCGCCCTCGATAACGCCAGCGGCTACAAGCGCGACGGCCTGACGATCGCCAACGAGTCGAGCATGCCCCTGGAGAACAAGGAGCGGATCGAGATATTGAAGGGCGTCGCCGGCTTCGAGGCGGGACTGGCGGCCCCGGGCGGAGTGGTGAATTACATCACCAAGCAGCCGACGGAAGCGCCCCTGCGCCGCGTCACCTTGGAAATGAGTGACCGCGGAACCCGCTACGGCCATGCGGACCTGGGAGGCCGCTTCGGCCGCTTCGGCTGGCGCGTCAACGCGGCGCGTGAGGAGTTTCATCCTTACGTCAAGGAAGCGGTCGGACATCGCGACTTTTTGAGCGCGGCGCTGGACTGGCGACTAAGCGAAAACGCGGTTTTTGGAATCGACGCGGATTGGCAGAAGAAAAGCCAGTTGTCCGTCCCCGGCTACCAGCCGCTGGGCGGGACCGCTCTGCCGCCCGGCGTCCGGCCGGAGAAGATGCTCAACAATCAGCCCTGGAGCGGGCCGGTCGCCGTCGAGGCCCATAATATGGGCGCGCGCTTCGCCTATGGAGCCGACACGGACTGGCGCTTCGAGGCGGCGGTCAACCGAAACCGCGTCGCCTCCGAGGACAAGGCCGCCTTCCCCTACGGCTGCTCAAGCGGTCCCGTCTACCTCGCCACATTCTGCGGCAACGGCGATTACGACCTCTACGACTATCGCAGCTCGGGTGAGGTCCGCGCCGCGACCCACGCCCAGGCGGTCTTGAGCGGCGACCGCGAATGGGGGTCCGTGCGGCACGAGGCCGCGGTCGGCCTCTCGCGCTTCGAGCGCGCGGTGAATCTGGGCGCCGAGGTCTACGACTACGTCGGCACCGACAACATCTACAGCCCGAGCCCGCTGGTCTTCGCGCCCTCGGCGCGGGGGACGGGCGTCGTCCACCGGGTCCAGGACTACGCCGAGTCCGCCGCCTTCGCCCGGGATTCGATCTCCCTTTCTTCCCGGTGGAAGGTCCATGCCGGGCTGCGTGCCGGCATCCTCGTCGACGACCGCTTCAGCAAGGTGGACGGAGCTCCCGTCTCGCGTTATCGGCGATCGTTTCTTTCGCCGCAGGTCGCGCTTGCCTTCATGCCGCGATCCGACCTGATGGGCTATGCCTCCTACAGCCAAGGCCTCGAGCTCGGCGGCACCGCGGGCGTCACGACCGCCAACGCCGGCCGGACCCTGGATCCCAAGGTCACCCGTCAGGTCGAGCTGGGCGTCAAGCGCGACATGTCCAAGCGGCTTCTGGTCGCGGCGGCGGCGTTCCACATCTGGAAGCCTTACGAGTTCGTCGATCCCGGCAACGTCTTCGTCCAACGGGGGACCGTCAAGCACAGCGGCCTGGAGTTTTCGGCCGCCGGACGCGTCACCGACGACCTCCGCGTATTCGCCGGCGCGACGTTGATCCACGCCCGGCAGAGCGGCACGGGCGTGTCAGCCTTCGACGGCAGGGCCCCGCTCAACGTCCCCTGGCTGCGCGGTCAAGCGACGCTCGAGTGGAGCATCTCCCGTCTTCCCGGCGCTTCCCTCAACGGCACCTGGGCGCGCGTCTCGGAGAAATACGCCTCGCGCGACAACTCACTGTCGGTTCCCGCTTACAATCGGTTCGATCTGGGCGCCCGCTACGCCCTGGCCGTCGGCCCGAGCCGCGTCACCTGGCGCTTCCGAGTGGAAAACGTCCTCGACGCGGTCTATTGGAAAGACGTCGGAGAGTACTTCGGGGACGGCTACCTCCATCTCGGCGCGCCGCGGACGTACAGGTTATCGGCGCAGTTGGACTTCTAAACGGTGGATTCAAAACCAGAGACGAAAGCCGCCTAACAGGCGGTAGTCGGTCCTGAGAGCGGTCCCGTTGAGGCTCTGCACGACCGGCAACTGCGCCGCGACTTCGACCACGGCTCTTTTGGCGACCCATTGCAGACCGGGCGTCAGGAACAACTGGTATCCGCCTGAGTCCCCGTCCGTGACGCCGCCCGCCTCGTTCTTCGCCGAGTAGATGTTGTTGGCTTCCAAGACTCCGTAGAGGTAGCTGGGCAGGCCCTCCGCCTCCAACACCCTGGGCCAAAGGCGATACTGAACGGAAATATTCTGCTCCAGGGCATCGCCGAACTTGAAGTCATCGGCCTTCGTGTTTCTCCGATAGGAGACGTCCGTATCCACTTGAAAGGCGAGCCACTGGCCGGTCCACACGGTGCCCAGGATGGGATCGTAGGAACCGGACCCAAGCTGCACGGAGGGCGGCAGGACCCCGAGGGCGTCGGTTTCGGCGTTTCTGCCGCTCGGCCACTTGACCCCGGCGAGGACCGCTCCGCGGGTGGTCTGTCCGGGGCCGCTGCGCGCAAAGATCTCGTATCGGCCGACGGTCAAGATGTCTCCGAGCCCGGAAGCTCGCCGGACGACGCCGGTCGACTTGATCGCAAGTCTTTTGTCCATGTACGGGAATACGCCCATCAGCGCCAGCTTGGAGCCGGCCCCGTAAACCAGCACGGAGGCAACCGCCGCGACATCCATTTCCCGACCCATGGGAGAGGGGTCGTCATGCATGTTCATCCAAACTCCCAGCCCGCGAAAGAGGAGTCCTCCCTCATGCACGGGAAGGGCGGTGTTGAAGCTGATGGGAGCGGCCTCAAGGGGCGGGATGTGGGAGGCTAGCAAGGATAGGGAGAGCAGAATCCGCGCCGTTTTCATGGGTGCTCCTTACGGACGGGCGGCATTCCCTTGAGTTCCGCGGCCTTGAACCCGGCCTTCTCCACGGCCTTGCGGACATCGTCGAAGGAAACGGTCTTACCCGGCTCGAGATACAGTATCGCCGTCCCCTGGCCCAGGTTCACGCGGGCGGAACGCACGCCGGCCAGGCGGCCTAAGTGTTTCTCGATGCCGTAGGCGCAGAATGGGCAGGCCATTCCTTCGATCCGCACCAGCACGTCCCCGGAAACATGCTCGGCGGCAGGAGGCTCCCGAGCTTCCCGGCCCTCGCCGGCGACCTCGGAGGCTCCAAGACCCAGGACCAGTATGCGGTCATTGGCGGTGTCGGCCGCAAAGATGCGTCCATCCGATCCGGCGGCGATATGGGTCGGGGAATAGACGTCGGGACGCCTGTCGTCCGCCGGTCTCCATTCGCCCTTAAAGTCTCCCTTGGCTCCCAGCAAAACGACGCGCTTATTGGCCGAGTCGGCGACGTGGATGTCGCCGCGAGCGTCCACCGCGACGCCGCTGGGCACGCGAAAAGCGCCGCGTGAGAAGAAGCGCTTCCAGGCGGAGCCCCATATTTCCAGGGACCGTCCGTCCGGCGAGATCTTCTGGATTCGATGGTTGTAGGCGTCGGCTACGACCAGATTGCCCGAGTCGTCGAAATCCAGATCCGTGGGATAAGTGAATTCTCCTTTCCCGCGCCCTTTCTTGCCGATGGACTTGAGCCATCCGCCTTTGGAGTCGAAAACCTGGATGCGGTGATTGTAGAAGTCGGCCACGTAAACGTTGCCGGTCCTGTCCGCCGCGATACCGGCCGGAGAACGGAATTGGCCGTTCCCCTCTCCCGGCTCTCCCCAGCCGTAAAGGCGCTCGCCATCCCGGGAAAAAACCTCGACGCGGTCCGCTTCATAGTCGCAGACATAAAGCGTCCCCTCGGGACCGACCGCTGTGTCCACCGGCTTTTTTAACACATCCGGCCCGCCGAACTCCGCGAGGAACCTGCCGTCCGGCGATAACTTCTGGACGCGGCGATTGCGCGAATCTGCCGCGTAGACGTTTCCTTGGCCGTCTATGGCGATCCCCATAGGCTCCCGGAACTGCGCGGGGCCGGAGCCGCTCGTCCCCCATGCGGCGATGAGGCCATAGCCCTGCGCGCCGGCGGTCGCCGGTGAAAACGCGCACAAAGCAAAGACGGCTCCAAGAACCCGCGGACCGAGGCATAAGCGCAGTTTCATGCGGGCGCGATAGAGCAGCACTCTAAGATACGTCGGTGTAACGTTCAAAACGCCGCAGATAGCCGCCGGAGTCGCTCCCTCGACTTCCTTGAGAAAAAACGCCGTTCTCTGGGCCGTCGAGAGGCTTTCCGCGGCCTCCTTGATCCGGCTCCGAGTCTCGGCTCCGAGCATCTCGGCCTCCGGCCCGCGCGGCGGCCACATCCCGCCCGCGTCGAGGCGCGCCTCGAGCACGGCCTCAAGGTCGTCGCGCCCCTCCTCCCGCCGGGCCTTGGCGCGCAAGTGGGACGCCTTATAATAAAGGATGCCGAACAAGTAGGTCCGCAGGCTCGATCGGACCTGGAAACGGTCCGACGCGGAGAGGAAGGCCACGAAGGTCTCCTGGACGGCCTCTTCCGCGTCGGCCCGAGACAGCCCAATGGCGAGCGCCCCCGCGAGCAAGGCCGGGAGGTGCTCGTTGACCATCGCCGTCAGCGCCTCCGGACTGCGCGCGCGAAGGCTCTCCACGCCGCATCCGCTCGTCGCCGTTGCCATTATCGATTCCACCATTTCAGCGGGCGCTTCGATATGTCGGCTACGTCAATATACGATGGTGCGCTCCGCCGCGTTGAACAGCTCGACCATTTTTTCCAAGCCGACGGGCACGACGGCGGAATCCGCTTTGGCCGGGTCGATGTTGTAGAGCAGCATCATCGTCTTGTTCCCGTAGATCTCGACGCCCTTGCCCTTCAGGAAGCCCAGGTATTCGCCGTAGTCGTGCGGGACTTGCTCGAGCGGGACGCCGAGCTGCTCGGACAGGCTGCGCCGTTCGCGCTCCGGGAGCTTCGCCCGGTCCATGGCGCTCGTGCTCGAGAACTTACGCTTCCAGCCGAACCCCCTCGTGACGGAGGTCACCGCGCTGGCGTCGAAGAGCATCGTCACCTTGTGGCCGGCCTTGAGCGAGGCGAGGGCGACGTTCGGCGCGGCGCAGATCTGCGCGTCGTCAAGCGACAGCGACGTCTTGACGTGGATGAGGACGTTGCGGAAGGTTTGCGCCTGTGCCAGCGGGGAAAGCGCGCAAAGTGCCGCGACCGCCCCGAGAACGACAAGTATCCGTTTCATTGTTTTTCTCCTTTGATCTGCGCCGGTATGGCCGGGCCGATCTCGATCGCCTCGAATCCGGCGTCCTTGACGGATTTGCGGATATCGTCCGGATTGATCCGTGCGCCGGACTTAAACGTGATGCGCGCCGTGCCTGCCTTATAGTCGAGCCGCACGGCCTCAGCCCCCGGCAGTTTCTTGAGCCGCCTCTTGAAGCCGAAGGCGCACATGGGGCAGTCCATGCCTTTTACGCGGACGAGCACCGCTCCGGACAGTTCGGCCGGCTCCGCCCGCGCGGCGTCCGAGGCGACGTTCGCGGCAAGCACGGAAGATCCAACGGCCGCCGTCGTCGCGAACGCCAACCCGACGGCGAGCAGCGCGCTTTTCATGATTTTTTTCCTTTTATCTCGTTGATCGCCGCAACGATATTGCCCAGGCAGCAGGCTCCCTGCGGGTTCTTTCGCGCGCAATCGCAGCGCCCTTCCTTAACACCCCGCTTGACCCGGTCCGGAATGTCCGTCATGCCTTTCTCCGCCAGATCGCGCCTCAGGTCGCCGCGCTTATGTTCGAAGCAGTAGCACACGAAGACTTCATCGCCCGGATCCTTCTGCGTGACGGCATGCAACGTTTCGCCCTTGCGGACGGTTGCGGTACCGTCGAAGTACACGACCTCGCAGGCCGGGTTCGGACAGAAGCCGGCTTCATCACCAAGCAGAGCCCGCGGCCCGGGAGCTAAGTGCTGATCCAAGGTTTCTTTCCCCACCTTTCGGCCTTGCTTGCCGCAGACGGGACAGGCAAGGGCGACGGCCGGAAGACGGCAGCACGCCTCGTGCTCGTCAGGATTAGTCATGACCGCCTCCGTTGATCAATTCGGCCTTGTATCCTGCGGTCGCCACGGCTTGAATCACCGCCCTGGGATCGGCGTTGCCGTCGGAAACGACCGTCGCCCGCTGTCCGGTGAAGTCGATACGCGCCGAGAGGACGCCCGGCACCTTCTCCACCGACTGCTTGATCGCCGCGGTGCAGGCCTCGCAGTCCATGCCAGTGACTTTCAGGGACAGGACTTGAGTCCCCGCCGGGACGGCGACCGGAGCGCTTGAGACGAATCGCCCCGACCAACTTGGGAAAGTCGCCATGGCCGCCGCCAGCGCCGCCAACGTCCACACGCCGGCCTTCATCGCCCGGCTGCCCGAGCGGAGCTCGCAGCTGCCGTCGACGCACGTCACGGAACGTCTGCGATAGGCGAGGTAGAAGGCGACGGCGAGGATGATGCCGGTCAGCGCCAGGAAGAGCGGTCTGTACTTGGTCAAGCCCGCCGCCAGACCCAAGCTTCCCAGCCCCAGGCCCGTCACGACGAGTGGACCGAGACAGCACACCGAGGCCAGTCCGGCCGAAGCCAGCGCCGCCAATCCGACGAATTTCTTGTCCATATGATCATCTCCTTGATTCCAGACTTTCCAGGATCGGGCAGGAGTCCGTAGTGCCGCGCGCCGTGCAAGTCTTGAGCAGCCGCTTCAGAGTCCTTTCCATCGCCCTCAATCCCCCGATCTTCTCCTGCACCAGCTCCAACCGCGATCGGGCCTGCCGCTTGACCGATTCGCATTGGCTGCGATGGTTGACCCTCAGCCGCAAGAGCTTGGCGACCTCTTCGAGCGTAAAGCCCAACGCCTGGGCATTCTTAATAAAGCGGATGACGCGCACCGTTTCCGGCGCGTATAAGCGGTAGCCGGAGTCGGAGCGCCGGGCCGGCGACAGCAAGCGCCGCCTCTCGTAATAAAGAACGGTCTGCAGGTTGACTCCGGCCTGCCGGGCGACCTTTCCGACCGTCAGATATTCTTTCATCGCGCCTCCTTGCTTCCAGTATAGACCCAATACCTGGGTATTGAGTCAAGGGCCGTTAAAATTAATTCACGCGCCCGCTATGGCCGGCGCCCGGCCGCCCGGATTAGACTTCCGTGAGCAGGGGGGCGTATCATGGCGGAAAAAGAATCGTTGCTGCATGCCTTGCTGGGTTCGGCGATGATCGTCGAAGCGCGCGACCCTTATACCGGAGGACACCTGTGGCGCGTCTCTCAGCTCTCGAAGCTGCTGGCGCGGCAGTCCGGGTTGTCCCCCCGCGATGTCGCGCTGTGCGAGATCGGCGGCTTCCTGCACGACCTCGGCAAGGTCGGCGTGCCGGATTCGGTCCTCAACAAACGGGATCGCCTGGCCGATGCTGAATACGCCGTCATGAAAACCCACCTGACGGTCGGCGGACGGCTGCTGTCGCATCATCCGCTTGCCGGTCTGGCGATGGATGCCGTGGTCGGTCATCACGAGCGTCCGGACGGCAAGGGCTATCCGAGCGGCATCGCGGGCGAGGCGATCCCCGAAGTCGCGCGCATCGTCGGCATCGCCGACGCCTTCGATGCCATGACCAGCGCTCGTCCCTATCGAAAGGGAATGCCGATGGCGAAGGCATTGACCGTCATCGGCGACGAGCTCGGCGGCCAGTTCGACGCTCAATTCGGACGGCACGCCCTGGCATGGGATCGTTCTTCGGAGGTCGCTTGCATCGTCGGACACAGCGAGCCGGGACTTCCGCTGCAAGGCTGTCCCTCATGCAGCGCGCCGATCGCGCTGCGTCGCGCCCAGCATGGCGGCGAATGCATTTATTGCCGCGCCTGCGGGGGCGAGTCGCGCCTGCGCAAGACCGGCGATGCCTTCAAGCTGGAGATGACCGGAAAGATGGGCGATGCCGGCATGTTGGCTCCTGACAGTGATCCTGATCTGATCGGCGACATGGTGGAGGAAATCGCGCCCAGCGTGCTTTAGGTATGGAGTCAGACCTCTGTAATGTTCCTCCGCCGGCGCGGACTCACTCTGGTGACCCGTATTCTGCTTCGAGCCGGCCTTGCCTCGGCGCTCGGCGCCGTCGCGTTGGCCCTCCGGGCTCCGCTGGTGGACCATGTTCCGGCGTTCCTGTGCGTTTTGGCCCTCTGGACCTGCGTGTCGTGGCTGACCTGGCGAAGGCTTGCGCATGAGCCTCATCCTGGGAAGGACGAGGGCGATCGGAAGGCGCTTATCCTCGTCGTCGCGGCTTTCTGTCGTCTTGCGCTCGTTCTCGTTCCCCCGACCCCATCGACCGACGCCTATCGATATTCATGGGAGGGCCGGGTCGCCAACGCGGGACGCAATCCCTATCTTCTCCCGCCGTCTTCTCCGGATCTCGCGTTCCTTCGCCAAGGACAGGACGAACGGATCAACAATCAGGGCCTGACCGCGATCTATCCCCCGTTGGCCCTGGCGGCTTTCCGTATTGTCGCCGCCGTCACGGCCGACGCGCGAGCCCAAAAGGGATTTTTCTCCCTCTGCGACCTCCTTGCCTGCGTCCTGCTCATGCGGCTTCTGCGCCGCCGCGGTTTGTCCGTCGCTTGGGCCGCGGTCTACGCCTGGCATCCCCTCGTGCTCGTCGAGTTCTCGGCGGCGGGGCATCTCGACTCCCTGATGATCCTCGGGCTCCTTGCCGGCCTCGACCTGTGGGAATCCGGGCGCCGCGGAATCGGCGCCGCGGTATGGGCGGCGGCGGCGCTGGTGAAAGTCGTCCCGATCGTCCTGCTGCCATGGCTGTTCCTTCGGCGCCCGCGCTACGCGGTGGTTTTTCTCTCAG
Organism: Elusimicrobiota bacterium; assembly: GCA_016182905.1. Taxonomy (NCBI): domain Bacteria; kingdom Pseudomonadati; phylum Elusimicrobiota; species Elusimicrobiota bacterium. The sequence goes on along the minus strand of JACPFR010000005.1, from coordinate 32,656 downwards.
TCGCATGCTTCGGCCTGATTCCGGTCGTTTCCGGTCTTGCCGCGGCGCTGCACGCCGTACCTGAGAGCGGCATCGCCGCGTTCGCATCCGACTGGCTGGCTAATCCCAGCCTGTACGCCGCCTTGTCGACTCTCGTCGAATCCCCCTCCTTGCGACGGCTCCTCCTCGTACTGATCGTCATCACGTTCAGCCTGCCATGGGCCCGGCGCTGCGGCGAGGACGCCGTACGCTACCTGTGCGGGATGATCCTCGCCGTCCTCCTTGCCAGTCCCGTGGTCCAGCCCTGGTACGTGCTCTGGGCCTTGCCGTTCGCCCTCCTGACTCCCTCGCCGGCCGCCTTGGCCTGGGCCTGGATCGTCGGCTTCATGTATTTCGCGATCGATCCCGCGCTGAGAGAATCGTCGGCTCGCCTGCCGTGGTGGCGCTGGCTGTGGATCGGCGAATACGCCGTGGTCTACGGCCTGCTCGGCCGAGGTCTTTACAACGCGTGTAACGAACGGCGGCCCGGACGGACTCACTTAATGACCGTGGAGATCAAATGAACATCGTCGCCGTCGTGGGACTGACCACCGCCGCCGGCCTCGCCTTCGCCAACGGCGCCAACGACATCTCCAAGTCGATCGCGACCTTGGTCGGGAGCGGAGAGTCGGATTACAAGAAGGCCGTCGTCGTTGCTTCTCTGGCCGTCGCGGCCGGCGCTGTGCTCGCCTCCGCCTGGGCCGTGAAGATGACCTTGCTCTTCACCACGGGAATGCTCTCCCCTCAGGTTCAGCTCAACCAGACCTTCGCGCTCGCCATCCTCGCCGGGGCGGTCGGCTGGGTCCTGCTGTCGACGCGTATCGGCATGCCGGTCTCGACCACGCACGCCATCGTGGGCGCCACGCTCCTGACCGGCCTGTACGCCTTCGGCTTCGACCAGGTGCTTTGGGGAAGCGTGTGGAAGAAAGTCGCCTTACCGTTGCTGCTTTCGCCCGTCGCCGCGTTCGGCACGGCCTGGCTGTTGTTCCGCGGATTGAACTGGCTCTGCCGCGAACAGTACTGTCTTAATTGCCACTGGGCGCATTGGGCGAGCGCGATTTCGAGCGGCTTCGCGCGGGGCTTGAACGACACCCCGAAGATCGCCGGTCTCGGCTTCTTCTTTTACGCCGTGCTCGATCCCAGCGCGACGGTGGCGCCGCGCTGGTTCTTCCTCGTCCTCGCCGTCGCCAACGCGGCGGGCGGGATCATCCTGGGGCTCGCGGTCACCGACACCCTCGCGCACAAGGTCGCCAAGATGGATCATCTGGAGGGCTTCGCGGCCAATCTCGCCACGACCGCGATGGTCGTGGGCACCGCCCTCCACGGCTTCCCGGTCTCGACGACCCATGTGTCGAGCTCCGCGATCATGGGCATGGGCCTGCGCAAGGGGTCGGCCGGAGTGAACCGGGCCATGGTCGGCCAGATCGCGCTGGCCTGGCTCGTGACCTTGCCGACCGCCGGAGTGATCGGCGTGGCGGCCTACTGGACTTTAACGCATCTACATCTTTTGTGATGACGGCTGATATTTCCATGGAGGTTTGACTTATGCCCGCCGACATCGAAGCCGGAGTCCGCGACTATTACGGAAAGACCCTGAAAAGCGGCGCCGACCTGAAAACCGACGCCTGCTGCTCGCCTTCGGACCTGCCGCGCGCCGTGCGCGCGGCGCTATCGAGGGTGAGCGAGGAGGTCGTCTCCCGCTACTACGGCTGCGGCCTGACCATCCCGAGCGAGCTGACGGGTCTGAGCGTCCTCGACCTTGGCTCCGGCTCCGGACGGGACTGCTATGTCCTCTCCCAACTGGTCGGCCGAGCGGGACGCGTGACCGGCGTCGACATGACCGACGAGCAGCTCGAGGTCGCCGAGCGCAACCGCGCGCATCACGCGAAGGCGTTCGGCTACGGGAACGTGGAGTTCATCAAAGGCGACATCTCGCGCCTCGATGAGATCGGCCTCAAGGACGCCTCGTTCGACCTGGTCGTGTCCAACTGCGTGATCAACCTCGCGCGCGACAAGGCGGCTGTCCTGCGCCAGGCCCGGCGCGTTCTCAAGGAAGGCGGCGAGATGTATTTCTCTGACGTCTACGCCGACCGACGCGTACCTCAGGAATTGAGGAACGACCCCGTGCTGTACGGAGAATGCCTGGGAGGCGCGTTGTATTGGAGCGATTTTCTTCCTCTCGCCAAGAGCGCGGGCTTCGCCGACCCGCGGCTCGTCGAGTCGCGGCCGCTGGCTCTCGACAAGGGCCCGATCCGGGAGCGCGCCGGCCACATCGGCTTTTACTCGGCGACCTACCGGCTGTTCAAGCTCACGGGTCTTGAGCCCGCCTGCGAAGACTACGGCCAGGCCGTGAGGTATAAAGGGACGATCGCGGACGCGCCGCAGGCGTTTCAGCTCGACGGCCATCACCGCTTCGAGGCCGGGCGGATCATGACGGTGTGCGGCAACACCGCGTCGATGCTCGAAAAGAGCCGCTACCGCCGCCACTTCGACTTCTTCGGCGACACGACGAAGCATTTCGGCATCTTCCCGGGCTGCGGGACGAACATGCCGTTCTCGACGAAAGCGAGGAACGGCGATGCCTGCTGCTAAGTGGGCCGACGCCGAGACCACGGCCCAGGGAAAGGCCCGCGCCGTCGTGCCGCCCGGCGCGTTGAAAACGCTGTGGTTCAACACGGGGACCCGGTGCAACATCCAATGCGCGAATTGCTACATCGAGTCCTCCCCGCGCAATGATCGTCTCGAGTATCTGAAGTCGGCCGAGATCCGGCCCTTTCTCGAGGAGGCCCGGGAGATGGGAGCGACAGAGATCGGATTCACCGGCGGCGAGCCGTTCATGAACCCCGATCTTCTCGCCATGGCCGAGGAGTCCCTGGAGCGGGGCTTTTCGGTCTTGATTCTCACGAACGCGATGGCGCCGATGACGAACCGCAAGGCGGAGCTGCTCGCCTTGCTCGAGCGGCACGATCGCGGTTTGCGCCTGCGCGTCTCGCTCGACCATCACACCGCCGCCGTCCACGACGCCGAACGCGGCGCCGGCGCCTTCGACAAGGCCGTGGCCGGCCTGCGGTGGCTGCTCGACTCGGGATTTAGCGCCTCCGTGGCCGGGCGGACCTTCGTCGACGAGGATGAAGCCGCCGCGCGGGAAGGGTACCGCCGCGCGATCGGCCGGGAGGTCGAGCTGACGGTGTTCCCCGAGATGGGTGCTTCCGGCGAGCTTCCCGAGATCACCGCCGAGTGCTGGGGTCTGCTCGGCAAGTCGCCCGAGTCGGTGATGTGCGCCTCCTCGCGCATGGTGGTCAAGCGCCGCGGCGCGGAGCGCCCGGCCGTCGTCGCCTGCACGCTCATCCCCTACGACGCGCGCTTCGAGCTCGGCCGGACCGTGCGGGAGTCGTGGCGTCCGGTCGCCCTGCGGCACCCGCACTGCGCCTCGTTCTGCGTGCTCGGAGGCGGGTCATGCGCCGCATGACGGCCGAGTCGTCTTTCCCGTACATGCTGCTGACGGCCCTGGCCGCCTGCGGACCCGGGGCGCGTCCGGACGCGTCCTGGGACGAGGCGCGCCTGGCCGCCGCCCTGACGGACGCCTCATCCGATATCCGTCAGCGGGCGGCGTTCCAACTCGGAGAACGCCGCCCCGACGGCTCCTACTGGCCGTTGGTCAAGGCGCTGGGCGACCCGAGGTGGGAAGTGCGCGCCAACGCGGCGCGGGCCCTGGGGCGGGTGTCGCGCAAAGACGCCTTGCTCCCGCTCTCCCGTTCCTTGCGCGACCGTCACTGGTGGGTCCGGGTCAAGACTGCCCAGGCCCTCGGTGAGCGCCGCGACCCGGCCGCCGCGCAGTACCTTTCGGCCGCGCTCGCCGATGAGAACGAGTCGGTGAGCGCGGCCGCGCGCCGCTCGCTCGCGGAGGTCGCGCGATGATATTCTTGGCCCCTCTCGCCGTCGCCGCGGTCGCCGCGGCCCCGATCGAGGTCGTTCTCAAAACGGAGGACGGCGTCGCGCTTGCCGCGACCTACCACGAGTCCGCCGGCGTTCCCGGCGCCGTCCTCGTGCTCATGCCCATGCTCGGGGGCGCGCGCAAGGACTGGGAGCCGTCCGCGGTCAAGGCCGCGGCGTCCGGGATAGCCGTACTCTTGCTCGATCCTCGCGGTCATGGTGACAGCGCGAATCCCTACGGGCAGGGTCCCGGTGACTGGGATAAAGCCCGCTGGCGCGAGGTAGACCGCGATCCCGCCGCCGCCGTCGCCTGGCTCGAAGGTCGCGGTTTTTCCCCCTCTTCGATCTTCCTGGGCGGCGCCAGCATCGGCGCATCCCTGGCTTTCCGCCGCGCCGCCTCCGACCCCCGTCTCGGCGGCGCGGCATTGATCTCCCCGGGCGACAATCCCAAGCGCGTTCCGGTCTCGGAATTTGTCGCGGCCTACGGCCGGCGGCCTCTCTTCGTCACCTCCGCCGCCGACGACCCCGATTTCGACGCGATCGCGGGCCGCCTGGCCTCCTCTGTCGCGGGCCCGGTCAAACGCCTGCGGCTGTCCGTCGGAGGACACGGCACCGATATCCTCTCCCGTCCCGTCTCCGGCCCGGCCCTGACGGCGGGCCTGATCCAGTGGATGGCGAAGACCGCGAGGTCCGCGCCATGAAGGTCTCCGTCGTCATCCCGACCGTCAACGAACGCCGGCGCCTGGAGGAGGCGGTCGCGCGCCTGCGCCTGACCGCCGGCAAAGGCGACATCGAGATCATCGTGGCCGACGGCGGCAGCACGGACGGCACGATCGAGATCGCCCGCCGCGTCGCCGACAAGCTGATCGAGTCTCCCGCGCGCGGACGGGCGGTGCAGATGCATCGAGGCGCTCTTGCCGCGGCCGGAGACCTTCTTCTGTTCCTGCACGCCGACACCCGCCTGCCCGGAGGCTGGCTCGGCGCGCTGCTCGACGCCTGGGCCGCCAAGCCGCGGCCGGGCGCGACCGCCTACCGCCTCGACTTCGATTCGGCGAGGCCGATCTACCGGCTCATCGCCGCTTTGGGGCATTGGCGCTCGCGGAAGACCGGGGTGCCGCACGGCGATCAGGCGGTCGCCTGCAGGCGGGAAGACTACGTGCGCGTCGGAGGATACCCGCCCGTCAGCATCATGGAGGAGTATTACCTGCTCCCCATGCTCGCGAGGCTGGGCCCCGTCGTCGTCATGGAGGATGCCGTGCTGACCTCGGTGCGGCGCTACGAGCGCAACGGTCCCGTGTTCAACGCCCTGAGAAATGTCGTCATCATCGCGCTCTTCAAGGCCGGGGTCTCGCCGGAGAGGCTGAGGAGGCTTTATTCATGAACTCGCTGATCCTTTTCGTCAAGGCGCCGGTCCCTGGGAAGGTCAAGACTCGTCTCCAGATTCCTCTCTCCGCCTCGCAGGTCGCCCGCGTCTACGAAGCCTTCGTGCGGGATACGGTCGCCTGCGCCCGGCTGACGAGCGAGGCGGCCGTCTCGATCGCTTACGAGCCGCACCCCGAACGCCCCGGCCTGGCCTGGCTCGAGGACGCGCCGCCGTGGTTCCCGCAGGCGGAAGGCGACCTCGGCGCGCGCCTCGTCGCGGCCTTCGACAAGGCCTTTCGCGCGGGCGCCGAGAAGGTCGTCGTCATCGGCAGCGACTGCCCCGACTTGGAGCCCGATATTTTGCGCCAGGCCTTCGCGCGCCTCGATGACGTCCAGGCCGTCCTGGGCCCCGCCGAGGACGGCGGCTATTATCTCATCGGTCTGCGCGCGCCCATGCCGCGCCTCTTCGCGAAGATGGAGTGGTCGGGCCCCGATGTTCTCAATCGAACACTCGAGCGCCTGCGCGGCGAAAGCTTCCGGCTCCTGTCCGTGCGCTCCGATGTGGACACCTTCGGCGACCTGAAGGCGCTCGCGCGACGCCTGTTCTCAGGCGAGAGCGCCGCGCCCCATTCACGCGCGGCCATTCAAGACCTCATCATCGAGGATCTTCTCCGGATGCCCGTCGGGGACGGCGTCGACCCCTGGACGGGAGAGCGGAATGAGCGCGGGGGCTCGACGGCGCGTTGCGACAAATAATTCACCTCGGGCATGTAACGTTTCCGCGTCCAAACGCACTAAAATCGGTGGGTCAGGCATTCATCAATAAGAAAAGGAGGCGCTGAACAAATGGCGAAAGGCAACATGTTATTGAAGGCGGCGGTGGCGGGAATCGTCGGAGCGGCGGTCGTGTCGACGCCGAGTTGGGCCAAGGAGTCGAAGGCCAAGAAGAGCGACAAGAACGTCAAGTGCTACGGCGTCAATAAGTGCGGCGGCCACGGGCAATGCGGCGGCCCGGGGCACGAATGCGCGGGAAAGAACTCCTGCAAGGGCCAGGGCTGGCTGTACATGCCCAAGGAGTCCTGCGAGAACATCGAAGGAGGGACGCTGACTCCTCCGGAGAAGAAGGCCGCGAAGACCGGCGCCGAGCCGATGAAGGACCTGGGCAGCAAGTAGGACCGGCGGCCTCAAGGAGAGACATGAACCCGGAACTCGGCGTCGGCCTCGGACTGCGGCCCGCCCACTACGATCATGTGCTCTCACGCCGTCCCGCGGTCTCCTGGTTCGAGGTGAACTCCGAGAACTACATGGGACTGCGGGGCGGCTCCTCAGGGGGACGGCCCCTCGAGGTGCTCGGGCGCGTCCGCCGCGACTATCCGGTGATGCTTCACGGCGTCTCGCTCAGCATCGGCTCAGCCGATCCTTTGAACCGGAACTATCTGAAACGGCTCAAGAGCCTCATCCGTATCATCGAGCCCGCCATCGTGTCCGATCATCTTTGCTGGACGGGGGTCGGCGGGCGGAATCTTCATGACCTGCTTCCACTGCCCTACACCGAAGCGGTCGTCGACCATGTCGCCGCGCGCCTGAGACGAGTGCAGGAATACCTCGGCCGCCGGATTCTCATCGAAAACGTCTCCAGCTATCTGACCTATCGGCACTCCGAGATGCCGGAATGGGAGTTTCTGGCGGAGATCGCCGCCCGCGCCGACTGCGGGATACTGATGGACGTCAACAACATCCACGTCAGCGCCGTGAACCACGGCTTCGACGCTCTCGATTACATCAACGCCATACCGTTGAAACGGGTAGGGCAGATGCATCTGGCCGGCTACTCCGACGAGGGAGGCTTTCTTATCGACACGCACGATCATCCGGTCTCGGACCCGGTTTGGGAGCTCTATGCGGCGGCGATCCGGCGCTTCGGGCGCGTGCCGACGCTCATCGAATGGGATGACAAGATACCGTCCTTTGCGCGGCTTCAGCGCGAAGCGGCGCGGGCCACGGAGGTGCGCGATGCCGCCGTCGCCGCCTAACCTGGCCCGTCTCCAGCGATCCTTACGAGAGATATTCACTGACCCGCAAGGCGTGCGGGCGGCCGTGAAGAATAGACCCGCGGCGCTGCGCTGGATCACAGATCCCCCCCCGCTAGATGCGCCGACGCGTCTGAGCGTCTATGGCGACGGCTATTTTCTGCGCCTGCACGAGGCCTTGACCTCAGATTTCCCCGCCGTGAGAAGGACGCTGGGCGAATACGAATTTCGCGTTCTCGTCGCCGACTACCTCCTCTCGAATCCATCGAGGTCGTCCTCTCTGGCGGATCTAGGCGCGGCCCTTCCTCGCTTCGTGCGCTCCCATCCGCTCGGCCGGAAATACCCGTTCCTGGCGGACCTCTCCCGGCTCGAGCGGGACGCCATGACCCGGCTTTTCGCCGATCGCCTGCTCCCCCTCGATCCTAAAACCATCGGAAATATTCGGGACGAGGATTGGGCGCGCGTGAGACTGATCCTGGATCCGACGGTCCTGCTCCTCAAAGTCGATTGGCCCGTCGAGCGTCTTTGGCGCCGCCGCGAGCTTCCCCTTAAGGCCGGAGGCAAAATCCTCCGCAATGATCGGGCGCAATGGCTGCTGCTCTTTCGAGATGAGACCTGGGTGAAGGTGTATGAGATTTCCAGGCTGGAGTGGATTACGCTGCGACGGCTCAAGGAAGGGGCTCGGCTTGGCGCCGTGCTTGCCCGCGCCTCGAAGTCGGTGGGCGTTGCCGGGGCCGCCGAGGTCCGCCGCTGGTTCTCATCTTGGGTCGCCCGCGGCCTTATCAAAGGAATCGAGCCGCCGACTCGGAAGGACCCCATGACGAAAGTGGGCGGCTGTTAAGACGGCCCGTCGGCGGGTCCGGGTCTCTCGGTCCCGGACCCGCCGACGTCCGCCTTGGATGACGTACAGGAGGAATCGACATGCCGCGAACGACCTACGCTCACGAAGGACAGGAAGCTCCCGAAGCCAAGCCGGTCTATGAGAACCTCAAGAAGGGATTCGGAATGGTGCCCAACGTCGTCAAGCTCGTCGGTCACTCCGGGCCCGTCACCCAGGCCTTCGGCGGCCTCCTCGATGTCTACTTCAACAAGCTCTCGCTGACGCCGCGCGTGCGGGAGATCGCCTACCTGACCGTCGCCCGCGCCAACGAGTGCGCCTACTGTCAGGGCCACCACGTCCCGATGGGGAAAGCGGCGGGCCTGACCGACGCGCAAATCGCCTTGCTGGGGCCGCAGGGATTCGACAACCCCGCGTTCAATGAGGCGGAACGCGCCGTGATCCGCTTCGCCTACCAGACCACGCAAGTGATCAAGGCCGATGACCAGGCCTTGGAGGCGCTCAAACGGAACTTCTCACCCAAGGAGATCGCCGAGCTCGCCTTCGTCGTGGCGGCCGGGAACTTCATTCAACGAATCGGCAAGAACCTGGGCGCGGAGCTGGAGTTCGCGCCGGCGACGAAGGGCTGACGCGAGGGGCAACCAAAGAAGGAGGCATCATGGAAGACAACGCGCTGGCGTGCAATCACTGCAACATGAGCCCGGAGTCCGGGCAGACGGGCTGGAGGAAGTGCGATAAGTGCGGGGAGCTGTGGTGCCCGCGCTGCGCGCCGGTCGAGGATCGCTGCTCCAGCTGCGTGGGCGGGACATTGAAGCCCGTCTCATGAGGGGCGCTCGAGCAGGCTCGCTGTAACGTTCGGCCCGCGGACGAGACGAACTGGAGAGAGCGCGGAGAGTCACGGAGGCCCATGTTCGACTACGACTTGAAGGGCAAGCAGGTCATCCTCGTCCTTTCCGACGATGTCGTCTCGCGGCTGAGACCGCTCGGCATCAACGGCTCCCCGCTGCTGGCCACCGTGCACAAGGTCGAAAGCCACGGTCTCTGGCTCGACAGCCCCCGGTTCAGCGTCTGCCCCGCCGGGACGGGCAAGCTTCCCGACGCGAAGGGCGAGGACTTCTGCCATGCCCACGTCTTCATCCCGGCCGGCGTCATCATATCGGCCGTCGCCTTCCCGATGGGGACGGCGGAACTGCCCGCGCAGGAGGGGCTGCACCGCATCGGTTTTTCCACCTAAGCCGATCTCAGGTGCGCCTCGAGGTCGTTCATCCTCCCCTTCAAGACCTGAAGCGCGTGCCGACGGCAGTCCAGGAAGTGCGCCAGGAACGCGGCGTCGCCTTTCAGAAGCTCGCGGACCTCGGCTTCCGGCACGTCCAGCAGCGCGATCGTGCGGACGTACTCCCGCTCGCGCTCGCTCGGATACCTCTTCACGAGCTCGATAGTGGGAACGCGGTCGAAGAACTTCGCCCGGACGAGCTCGACCAAGAGATCCGGCGGGATATGACAGTAGCAGGTCCTCATTTTCGCTCTGACAACCCAGCGGGTGAAAAACTTCATCGACCGGCTCCGAGCGGCAGGGCTGAAGATCTGAGCATATCCGCAATAGGCAACGCTTCTGCAGCCGCGCGTACCGTGCGTGCGATCAGCGCCGTATCGGCTTCGGGTTCCAGGTCAACGGCGCGGCCTTGCTTGCCGGTAGGGGCCGCCACCAGGAAGTTGTCTTCTTCTTCCAGTACGAATTCGCCGCTGCAGTTGCGGCAGTAGATGTGATCGCCCCGCCGGTGCTCGCGCTGCACCACCAAAGTGGGGCCGCACATGGGGCACGACCTCAGCGGGATGCCCGTATCGCTATGGCCCATCACATGGTCGAGGCTTCCCGCCGCGCCCAGCGCGATGACGACGTCGGCAAAGCGGGCGTCAAACTGCGTTCCGCGAAATTCGCGAATGACGGCGACGGCCTTGTCGCGCGGCATGCCGGGTCGATAAGGGCGATGGCTGGTCATCGCGTCAAACGCATCGCAGATGCCGACGATGCGCGCCATTTCGGGAATCGCGCCGCCAACCAGGCCGCGCGGATAACCCTTGCCGTCAGGGCGCTCGTGATGCAAAAACACGGCGTCGCTGACGAGTCGGGCCAGCGGATGGCCGGCGAGCATGCGCATGCCGATATCCGGGTGGGTCCTGATGACCGCATACTCGTCGTCGGTCAGACGTTCAGGCTTGCGCAGGATCGCATCGGGCACGCCGATTTTTCCCAGATCGTGCAAAAACCCGCCGAGACTGATCCGCGCCGCATCGGCATCGCCGTAACCGGCATCCTCCGCCAGCAGCCGCGCATAACGCGACACGCGCCACAGATGCCCGCCGGTATAAGGGTCGCGCGCTTCGACGAACCAGGCCATGGTCAACAAACTGGCCAGCAAATGGCTGTAATGGGTGAGAGCATCGGCGGATTCGTGGTTTGCATCGGGCGCCAGCCAGCGGCTCAATTGCTTGAAAGCGTTCATGGTCCGGTTTTAGCGAAGCCGCCTCATGAAGCGCCATGGAGGAGATGTGAACCTTCCGGAAAAGCGGCGGTCGCAGGAACGTCATCAGGCCCTGACATTCCGTCCATTCCCGATCGGTCGGCCCGGCATGTAATATTTGCGTTCTATGAACGGAGAGGATGTGAAGCAATGGCTCGCCGCCGCGGCGGTCTCGGTTCTGGCCGCTCTCTTCATCTCGCGGCTGCCCCCGGAAGCCGTGCCGGGCGCCTCGCCCGTGCATCTTCTCGCCGTGGCGCTGGCGGCCTTCAAGGGAGGCTTCGGCCCCGGCTTGCTCAGCGCGCTCCAGGTCCCCGCGGCGGAGGCGTCGCCGGCGTCCCTTTAGGCGGCGCTCAAGCGGCCTGCGCGGTCAGTGCCGGCCTTCAGAACTGGAGGATTTTCCTATATACGGCCTCCACGTGGAAGAAGGCCGTGTCCTCGCTTTTCTCGTCGGTCGAGAGCAGACCGAGTTCCTTGAACGAAGCCTCGAAGATCTGCGGAAGGTAGGCCTGGAGTTCGCGCTCGGAGGCGCGCAGACAGAGGAACCGGGAGACCTTCGTCCCGCCGTGCTTCTCTCCGGACTCGACGAAATGGCGGCGAAGGGCGTCCAGGCGCGCCTGACTCATCCCGCCCTTGGCGAGGTGAAAATCCTTTCCGTGATGCCGGCAGTGGTACCCGCCTTCGGAGTCGCGCTCGAAAAGCCCGAGCTTCGTCAATCGCTCGAGGACGCGCCGCAGGCGATCGGCGCGCAGGCCCGTGACCTGCGCCAGGCGCTTCGCGGTCCACCGGCCGCCGTCGTGAATGAGGACGCCGAAGGCCCAGTGCCCCTCGATGCTCCCGGCGACGGCGTCGGTTTGATCGCGCGTCAAGGAGAAGGCGCGCGACCGGACGTTTTCTTCCAACGCCCTTCTCATGGGGGACCAGCGGTCCGCGGCTGAGTGAGGACCCCGGCCGAGCGCCCGGAGGATGTGGTCGAACAGGGACGTGCCCTCCAATAAAGCGCGCAGGTAGGCGCTCAGGAGCGGCCGCGCGCGGGCGTCGTCGCTGATCAGGCGTAAAGCCGCGGCGATCTTCTCCATGAGCGCTGGGCTCGGCAGGGAGCGTCCGTACTCGACGTTCGCGTAGTTGCGGTAGGTGCAGCCGAAGAACGCCCGCCCGCCCTGGGCGAGGAAGAAGCGCCGGGGCGTCTTGTGGCCGGCGTCGAGGCGCAAGCCCCGGAGTATCGCGGAGAACTCCTTCATGAGGGGAATTTTAGCAGATCGAGAGGAAGCGAGACTTCCTATTTTTATTCGCCGCGCGCCTGCCGCGCTTCTAGAGCGAATGCCTCATGACGCGTCGCGTGGAAAGACATATTCTTTCGCGCATGAGGAACACGGTCACGGTCGCGCTGACAGCCGCTCTCCCGCTGGCGTTGACGGCGCTGACTTTGGGCGGCTGCGCGGGCCTCGATCCCGAGGCGGCCTTGGCCAACCGCGGACGGGACCGGCGGCCGATCAGCGTCGATCACGGCAAGGTGTTTCAGGCCGGCGGACGGCGTTGGCTGTGGGGAGGCAAGGCCGCGGCTCAGAACTTCGACATCACCGAATCGCGGCTGCGCCCGGCTCAGCTCCATTACGGCATCGGCCGCGAGGCTTTCCCCGCGCTGCTCGAGCCCCGATTCGAGCCCGTCTCGAGCGCGAGCAAGCGGCTGGAGGCCGGCGAGCGCGTTTTGACGGCGACCATCGCCGGCGAGACACGCATCTATCCGCTGTCTCTGTTGGAGCGTCACGAAGTGGTCAACGACGAGCTCGGCGGCCGGGAAATCTTCGCGGCGTTCTGCCCCCTGGCCGATCTGGCCGCGGTCTACGATCGCCGCGTCCACGGGCGCGTCCACACCTTCGCCTTGAGCGGCTACACCTATTTCTCGCCGGAACTCTGGAGCGGCCTCGACGCCTTCGTTCTCTGGGACCGGGAAACCGAGAGCTTGTGGCTTCCGACGGCGGGCCGGGCCGTTTCGGGCGCCATGCTGGACGCGCCGATGACGGTGCTGGAAAGGTCGCTGTGGTCCCAGACGACCTGGGGCGACGCTCGCGCGCGCTTTCCCGACGCGCGGGTCCTTTCCCGCGATCAGCCCTACTCGCCGCCGCGAACCTGGGTCCGGCTGGAGCCGCGGGCTCATGAGCGCCCGACCGAGACGCCGCCGGACGCCCTGGCGCCGCGGTGGGGCGAAAATGGAGGAGTGAAATGAGGAAGTCTCTCGTCGCCGCAGTATTGGCCGCCGTCCTGTCTCCCTCGACCGCCGTTCAGCGCGGCTTCGCCGCGTGCGCCGGCTATTTCCCGGAGAACGGGGCCAATATCCCGGTCCGGACCGGGCCGTCGGCCGCCGACGCGGGCGGACTGACCAAGGACCAATTCGACGCGATCCTCGATCGCCTGGAGGAGGTCTACGCCCCCATCGTCGCCGCGCAGGGCGGCGTCCTCGAGATCCGGCGCAAGTGGGACGACGGCTCCGTCAACGCCTCGGCCTCCCGCGACGGCGATCGCTGGATCGTCAACATGTTCGGAGGGATGGCGCGTCATCCCTCGATCACGCCCGACGGATTCTCCTTGGTCGCCTGCCACGAGATGGGCCATCACCTCGGAGGTTTCCCGGCCCGCGGCCTGTCGGTGGAGGGACAGGCGGACTATTTCGCCAACATGAAGTGCCATCGCCGCGTCTGGCTCGAAAAGGACAATCTCCGCGCGGGCGCCGGGCCGGGCGTCGACGCGTTCGCGGCGAAACGCTGCTCAGTGGTGTTCGATTCGGCATCCCAGCGCGCGCTGTGCGCGCGCTCGGCGATGGCAGGGCTCGTCATGGCGAAGGTCGCGCAGGCCTTGTCGGGACAGGCCGCGCTCGCCCGGTTCGACGCGCCGGACCCGTCGCGCGTGGCTCGGACGTCGGCCGCCCATCCCGCGCCTCAATGCAGGCTGGACACCCACTTCCAATCGGCCCTTTGCGTCAAGCCGGCCGCCGAGAGCTTCGCATTCGGCGACCCGCGTCCGGGCGCCTGCACCCGCGAGGAGGGCTTCACGGTCGGGGTTCGTCCCTTATGCTGGTACAAGCCGCCGGTTCCGGCCGCGCCGAGGATCTCCGCGGCCGGGAGCGCGGCGCTTGACGCCGCGCGCAGGCTCGAAGCCGGGTTGAGCGGGCGGGGAATATGAGCCGCTCGCGGCGGATGCGGCTTGCGACGGCGGCCCTGGCCGTGGCGGCGTCGGGCTGGGCGACGGAACCGGCGGACGAGGGGGTGTGGATCTCGCTTGCGCGCGCGGACCTGCCCGGGCTTGCCGCCGCGGGCGTAGCGATGGGAGCGTCGATCCAGTCCGACGCGCGTCTCGCGATCTACCGCGTCGATCCCGCGCTCCTGCCGGTCCTGTCGTCGGCGATGCACGAGCGCTTCAACAAGTGCGGAGGATTCTTCGCCCACGCCACGCGCGCGGAGGCCGAGACGGACCTTAAGGCCGTCGCCGCGCCCGCCGGGGAGAACCCCACCGTCGATCAGGGGAGCGTCGTCCGGCCGCTCGCCGCGGCGGTGAAAGAGTCCGAACTGAGAGCGACGATCGAGGACCTCTCGACGCGGCATGACCGCTTCTATCAGACCGAGGACGGCGCCGCCGCGGCGCGCGCCCTGGCCGCGCGCTGGCGCGCGATCCTCAAGGGCGTCCCCGGGGCCGCCGTGGAGCTCGTCGAACACGCGGGCTGGAAGCAGCCCTCGGTCATGGCCGTTCTCCCCGGCACGGACCTGTCCGGGGAGACCGTCGTTCTTGGAGGCCACCTCGACTCGATCAACTCCCGCGCGGGGGCCCAGGGGCGCGCGCCCGGCGCCGACGACAATGCGTCCGGCATCGCCGTCCTGACCGAGGCCTTGCGCGTGCTCGCCGAGGGAGGCTTCCGTCCCCGGCGCACGGTCGCGTTCATCGGCTACGCGGCGGAAGAGGTCGGCCTGCGCGGGTCCGGAGACATCGCCAAGCGTTGGCGCGCCGAGGGCCGCGCGGTCGCCGGCGTCATCCAGTTCGACATGACCAACTTCGCCGGCTCCGGCGACAGGCTGTTCCTCGTCACCGACAACGTCGAGCCGGCGCTGACCGACTATCTCGGCCGCCTGTCCGACGCCTACACGGGCGCCCGGCGGGGAGAGGTGGCCTGCGGCTACGCCTGTTCCGACCACGCCTCATGGACGCGCAGCGGCTACCCGGCGAGCGCGGTCTTCGAGTCGAACTTCGACGGGGTCAACCCGAACATCCACACCGAACGCGACACTTTGGCCGCATCCGGCGCCGCCCACTCGGTGAAATTCGCCAGGCTCGCCGTGGCGTTCGCGGTGGAGACGGCCAAGGCCGCGCCGCCGGCGCGGCCGCTCGGCCCGTCATGAGCGGCGAAAAAAGCCGCGCCTGGATCCGCGTCATCGAGCCCGAGGAGGCCGAGGGCGAGCTTAAGGCCGTCTATGAGGCGACCGTGGGCAAGCGCGGCGCATTGGCCGCCGTGCATAAGATACACGGCCTCCACCCGGAGACTTTAACGGCGCACATGGCGCTCTATATGGAGCTGTTGTTCGGGCAATCCCCGCTGACGCGCCGCGAGCGAGAGGCGATCGCCGTGGCCGTATCGAGGACCAACGGCTGTCCCTACTGCGTCGCGCACCACGCCGAGGCACTGTCGCGCTACGAGAAAAGTCCGGAGGTCATGACCGCGGTCCGTGAAGGCCGCTGGAACGCCCTTGATCCCCGGACCGCGCGCCTCTGCCAATACGCCGAGAAGCTCACCCGGAATCCCGCGTCCGTGCGCGAGGCCGACGTCGCGCTTCTGCGTGATACGGGCCTCGACGACCGGTCGATCCTCGACGCCGCGCAGATCGCGGCCTACTTCAACTTCGTCAACCGGCTCGTGCTCGGACTGGGCGTCGGACTTGAGGAAGAGTGGAGCGGCTATCGATATTAGCTCTTCCCGTCCAGGATGGCCTTGAAGGTCTCCAGGTCGCTCGTCGGCAGCTCGCAGGCGTAGTCCACGCAGACATAGGCCGCCGTCCGGCCCTTGATCGGCTACATACACCGCGACTTAGTCGAGGAGCGCGGCTGGGTAAGGTATAGCGTTTGTGCCGGCTTAAATCACAGCTGCCGATGAGCATGTAACAAAACGTTGAAGTGTAACAGCTGTTTTATATAGCATCCTGTTCCATGAAGACGTCGCGGTGGCTGCTGTTGACGCACCAACTTCCGGCCCATCCATCCAATGTCAGGGTGCGGGTGTGGCGAAAGCTCAAGGCACTCGGCGCGGTGCCCATCAAGAACTCGATCTATGCGCTCCCCAATCAGGCGGAGACAAGGGAAGACTTCGAGTGGCTGAGAAAGGAGATTCTCCAGCTCGGCGGCGAGGCCTCGGTATTCGTCGCGGATTCCATCACCGAGGCGGAAAATAATGACATTATCGCCGCGTTCCGCAAGGCGCGCGATGAGGACTTCGCGGAATTGGCGAACGCCGCGGCCGCTCTGGCGCATACCGTGCGCAACAGCTTGGAAGGCGGAAGGCCTTCCGAAGAGACGTTTCAGCGCCTGAACAAGCAGTGGCTGGCGGCGAAAGCCGAGTGTGAGCGCCTGCGTAAGATCGATTTCTTCACGGCTCCTGAGCGCGGCAAGGCGGAAGCGGCCGTTCACAAGGTCCAAAAGCTCATCGCGCAGGCGGATTCAATGCGGCGCCAGGCGGCGCCCGAGCCTCCCCCGCTGATCTCGGCGGCCGAACTCCAAGGCCGCGTATGGGTCACGAGGCCCTCTCCCCACATCGACCGCCTCGTCTCGGCTTGGCTGATCCGCCGCTACGTCGATCGAAGCGCCCGGTTCAAATTCGCGGCGGAGCCTTACACGCCGGGCCGTGGTGAATTGCGCTTCGACATGGCGGACGCCGAGTTCACGCACTTCGGAGACTGGTGTACGTTCGAGGCGCTGATCCACCGCCTGAAGCTCACCGACCCGGCGCTGCGCGGGCTGGCCGAGATCGTACACGACATCGACCTGAAAGACGGCAAGTTCGGCCGACCGGAGGCGCCTGGAGTGGCGATGGCCGTGCAGGGACTCTGCCGCCTGTATAAGAAGGACGCGGACCGGCTGGAAGCAGGCATCGCCTTCTTCGATGCCGTACACGCGAGCTTGGCGCAAGAGGAGTCGAACCGTGGCTGAGGCACTGCTTAAGGTCCAAGGCCTCTCGAAGCGGTTCGCCGGTTTTTCCGCGCTTGATGAGGTGAGCTTCGAAGTTTATCCGGGCCAGATTCTTGGACTGATCGGTCCCAATGGAGCTGGAAAGACGACGCTTCTCGAATGCATGGCCGGCCTCATGCACCACGAGTCCGGCGCGCTGAGTTGGCGAGGCGGCGATTTCCCCTCAGGACGCAGGAAGGAAGAACTGTTCTACCTGCCTGATGGGATTCTGCCGCACCGTGAGCTCTGTTCATCGGAGACTCTCCGGCTTTACGCCCAACTGTATGGAGCAGACCTAGGTCGCGTCGAAGATCTCATCAGGAGATTGGACCTGCGCTCGGCCCTGGAGAAGCGGGTCGGCGCGCTGTCCAAGGGGACGCTCAAGAGGCTGCTATTGGCCATCGGTCTGCTGACGCCTCAGCCGCTGCTCCTGCTCGACGAGCCTTTCGACGGCCTTGATCTCCGGCAGACCCGAAGCGTGATGGCCCTGCTTAAGGAGGTCCGCGCTCTTGGGCGGACTTTGCTCCTGTCCATCCACCAGCTTGCGGACGCGGAGAGAGTCTGCGACCGGTTCCTGCTTTTGAAGGAAGGGAAGCTGTTGGGAAGCGGTACGCTCGATGAACTGAAGACCCGGGCACCCAGCCCTGCCGGGACCCTCGAGGAGGTCTTCCTTGCGTTCACCTGACGGCATGGTCGTTGGACGTGTCGGCGCCTTGCTCCAAGAAGAGGTCCGAGAGCTGCTTCGTTCGAGGTCCCTCTGGGTGATGCTGGTCCTTCTCTCTATAGTCACCGGCTACAGCTTCAGCCAGGCCGTCCGGCTCTATGGCGAGGCGAGCCGCTCCGCCCTTCCGTTCCCGGAGATGGCGCGAGCCATGACGCCCCTGGACGGCGTCCTTGTGCCGACATTCGGTGCCTATTACTTGGTCGCGACGTTGCTATTCCCCTTCATCGCTATCCGGCTGATCGGAGGCGAGAAGCAGAGCGGCTCGATCAAGCTGTTGCTTCAGCTTCCGATGAAGCCTTCCGTACTCGCGGCATTGAAGGCCTTGGCGGTCGGCTTGGCCTGGGTTGTCGCGCTTCTGCCCGCCTTATCGGCGCTCGTCGGCTGGCGGGCGCTGGGAGGTCATATCTATTGGCCGGAGACCCTCAACCTCCTTGCCGGGCACAGTCTCTACGCTCTGGCCATCGCGGGAATCGCGTTCTTCGCGGCCGCCGTGGCGGATTCCGTTTCCACGGCCGCCATCATCGCCCTGGCCTGCACGACAGGTTCGTGGGTGCTTGATTTCGCCGCGGCAGGAGACGGTTTGCTGAGTCGGGTCTCGTTTCTCTCGCTTACCGCGGCTTTGAGGCCGTTCGAACGCGGACTTTTCTCTCTCGAATCGGCCCTCGCGCTGGCGGCCCTCGGACTCGGGCTGATCTTCCTGACCGGCGCGTGGCTCGGCGCGGCGCCGAGGCGAAGGGCGGCTTTGGGGCTCTTCGCGGCATTGGCGATCGCCGGCGTCTGGACGCTGGGGGCGATGCTGAACGTATCGAGGGACGTTACCGAGGACCGGCGCAACTCGTTTCCTCCGGCGGTGGAGCTGGCGCTACGGCGTCTGAATAAGCCGCTTCGGATCACGGTTCGCCTTTCTCCGGAGGATTCCCGCCTCGCCGACTTGGAGCGCAACATCTTAGACAAGCTGCGCCGCTTGGTCCCCAAGCTGGCGGTCGTGTATGCCGACGCGCGGAGACTTTCCGGGCAGGCTGAGGGCCAAGACGACTACGGCGTCATCGCCTACGACTACGATGGGAAAAGGGAGCAAAGCCGCTCCAACAGCGAGGAAGAGATACTCCCCATTCTTTTCAACCTCTCCGGGCAGACCGTATCGACCGAGGCTGGTACCGACTATCCCGGTTATCCGCTCGTGGCCGATACCGGCTGGTGGGAATGGTGGTTCTATGGAGTTCTGCCGCTTATTGCCGGGCTCGGGTGCTGGTTCAACGGGCGCGGCGCCCCGATGAGATGGATTCTAGGAGGATGACCATGCACCATGCCAAATCGAAGCTGCGAATAGCCGTCGC
Organism: Elusimicrobiota bacterium; assembly: GCA_016182905.1. NCBI lineage: Bacteria > Pseudomonadati > Elusimicrobiota > Elusimicrobiota bacterium. The sequence goes on along the minus strand of JACPFR010000005.1, from coordinate 13,691 downwards.
GCTGTGGCCGCTGCTGAGCGCCGCCGTATGCGTCGCCGCTCCCAGCCGCTACGACTTCTCGGCGGATACGGTCGGCGCCGAGCCATCCGCTTTCACCCCGGTCGTGGGCGTCTGGCGGATCGGAGTCGAGGGAAAGAACAAGGTGCTCGTCATCGACGGCGGCAAATGGAAGCAGGGACAGGCGTCCGCGGGCCTGGCGGACAAGGCGCGCGCCCTGTATGGAGAGCGCTACGCCGAGTTCCTGGACAACGTCAAAGCCTACGCCTATTTCCCGCTGGCGGTGGCCAAGGAGATCGACGACTTCCGCGACGGCGAGATCAGCCTGAGGTTCAAGCCCATGAGCGGTCGCGTCGACCAAGCGGCCGGGATCGTCTTCAACCTGAAGCCCAACGGGGACTATCTCGTGCTGCGGGGCAACGCGCTCGAGGATAACCTGGTGCTCTTCAAGTACATCCGCGGCAAGCGCAGCTCGGTCCAATGGATCAAGAAAACACCCACGCCGACGCTGCAATGGCACGACCTGAAGCTGGTCGTCCGAGGCAAGAGGATCGAAGGTTATCTCAACGGCAAGCTGACCCTCGAGCATGAGTGGGAGGACTCGATCTCCGGCAAGGTGGGACTGTGGTCTAAAGCAGACTCGGTGGTCTATCTCGATGACATTGAAATCAAGCCTCAGGTCGGCAAGAGCGGGCGCTAGGGTCCTTGTCGCGGCCGGATTCCTCGCCGCGGCCTCGCGGGACGCTCACGCCGTGCCTCCCCTCGTCGCGGGTGACGTCCCTACGGCGGGCAAGGGCGTGGCTGAGATTTTCCTCGGGACGCGCTACCTGAGAACGAGCGTTGCCGAACGGCAACTACCGTTCATCGAACTCGTTCTTGGGGTCTCGTCCTGGCAGGAGCTCACGCTGGAGGTCCCCTACCTCTCGTTGTCGCCGGCGCAAGGGGAAACGCGGACCGGGTTTGGAGACGCCGTCGTCGGGACCAAGCTGCTCGTGCTTCGCGAGCAGGCCCGCAGGCCCGGCATCGCCCTCTCCGGCGAGGCGAAGCTCGATAACGGAGATGCGGGGAGAGGGCTAGGGGCCGGCGCGGTCGACTACGACGTCAGGCTCAGGACCCAAAAGACGTGGGCATGGTTTACCGGGCTCTGGAACGTCGGCTACACGGTAGTCGGCGAGCCCGTCATCAACGACGTTCGGCAGGAGCGGCGCAACGCGCTGTTTCTCGCCTTCGCTCAGGAATACAAGGTGGCGGCTCGCACCAAGCTCTTGTCGGAGGTCTATTGGCGCGAGAGCGCGACCCCGGGGGAATCGGCTCGCCTGGCCGCAGATGTCGGGATCAAGCACAACGTTCGCCCCTGGCTGCAGCTTCACGCCGCCGCGGGCAAGAGCCTCAGGAGCGGGAATGCGGGAGGGCCGAGGCTGCGCGTCTACGCGGGCCTCATGATCGAGTTCCCGTTGTTTTCAAATACGTCGAAGCCCCGGTTGCCGCAAACCAGCCAAGGAGGCAAGCCATGAATAGAATCAGCTCCATAGTCTTCAGGACTCTGCCGTTGCTCATGAGCCTCGTATTGATTGCCGTCGACGGCCAGGCCGCGGAGTCGCGGCTTCGCGCCTACGTCACCAACTTCGAGGGCGAAAAGATTTCCGTCATTGATGTCGAGGGCCGAAAGGAAATCGCGCAAATCACGACGGGACAAAAACCGCACGGCGTCGCCATCGCCCCCGACGGTTCCGAAGTGTTTGTGACCAACGAAGGGGACGGCACGCTCAGTTTTATCGACCCCAAAGAGAATAAAGTCACCGCTACGATCAAGGTGGGCGCGCGTCCTCAGCAGCCGGCGGTCTCTCAGGATGGCGCGACGCTCTACGTGCCTTTGAATGCGGATCATGCCGTGGCTATCGTCGAAGTCAAGCGGCGCGAAGTCGCCTCCGTTCTGCCCGTGGGGCGAAATCCGCATATCATCCTCGCAAGTCCTACGTCAAAGCGAATTTACATCACCTGCGAGGGCGACGAACAGATCGTCGTTGTCGATACCGAGACCAACCAGGTCGTGAAAAGCATTCCCATTTGGGCTTGGCCCCGAGTCCCCGCCGTGACGCCGGATGGGAAGCGATTGTTTCAAACCATTCGCTGGACGAATGGCGCTCTCGTGATCGATCTCGATAAGGACGAAGTAGCCGATCGGATCGCTTTGGCGGAACCCAAGGGTTTCCCTAAGGATGGCATGGTAGCGCATGGCCTTCGCGTCACTCCCGACGGGAAGGAGCTTTGGCTCACGACCCAGCTCAATGATCGGATTACCATCATCGATCCGAGCACTTTAAAAACAATCGCCTCTCTCGGGACCGGGAGGAACCCCAACTGGATCGAATTCACTCAAGACGGCAAGATCGCCGTCGTGAGCAATACCTCTTCGAACGACGTAAGCCTGATCGATAGCAAGAAGCGGTCGCTTATAAAGAAAATCCCGGTCGTGAAGGCCCCGAAGAGGCTGGCCGTAGGTTATGTAAAAACAGAAGGCGAATGATCATGAAATGGGTCGCGCGCGAGGGAGGGAGCTAAGACGACGCCCTATATGCCTGCTGCGCAAGAAAAGCCCTATAACCTCAAGGAGCTGGTCCTTTACTTCCTGAAGCTGGGGACGATCGGCTTCGGCGGTCCCGTCGCCTTGATCGGCTACATGCACCGTGATCTCGTAGAGGAGCGCGGCTGGATATCGGAAGAGGACTACAAGGACGGGCTTGCGCTCTCCCAGCTCGCGCCGGGCCCGTTGGCCGCGCAACTCTCGATGTATCTGGGCTACGTCCACTACGGCGTGATCGGCGCGACGGCGACGGGCGTCGCCTTCATCGTGCCGTCGTTTTTGATGGTGCTCGGCCTTGGCTGGGCTTATCGCCGTTATGGCGGCCTGCCCTGGTTGCAGGCGGCCTTCCATCTGATCGGCGCCTGCGTCATCGGCATCATCGCCAACAGCGCCTACAAACTCGCCAAGAAGACGCTCGGCGACCGCCGTTTGCTTTGGACGCTGTTCCTTGCCGCCGCTCTCGTCACGGCGTGGACGGAGAGCGAGTGGATCGCGCTGTTCCTGGCGACCGGCGTCGTCGTCTGGCTGGTCGAGGCGCCGCCCAAGGCTCTCCGGCGCTTCGCCGCGCGTTCGGTGGACCCGCACACCTTGCTGGCGATCGCCGCCTTCTTCGGCAAGGCCGGGGCCTTCGTGTTCGGCAGCGGCCTAGCGATCGTGCCGTTTCTCTACGGCGGAGTCGTGCGCGAGCATCAGTGGCTGACCGATCGGCAGTTCCTGGACGCCGTCGCCGTCGCGATGATCACACCGGGGCCGGTCGTGATCACCGTCGGCTTCATCGGTTACCTCGTAGCGGGTCTTCCCGGCGCCTGCGTCGCCGCCGCCGCGACCTTCCTGCCCTGCTACCTGTTCACCATCCTTCCTGCGCCGTATTTCAAGCGATACGGCAAGAATCCCGCCGTCGTCGCCTTCGTGGACGGCGTGACGGCTGCGGCTGTCGGGACCATCGCCGGAGCCGTCTTCGTGCTGGGACGGCGTTCTGTCGTGGATTGGACGACGGCCGCCGCAGCGATCGCTTCCGCGGTTCTCGTGTGGCGGCGCGTACCGGAGCCTCTGCTGGTGCTCTCGGCCGGAATCATAGGGGTTCTCGCGTTTCGCTGACATACCGGGGCTCGATGCGCCGGATGGCGGCGAAGAGCAGCAGGTCATAGAGAATCTTGAGCCCGCCGCCCAGGATGAAAGGGGCGGAGAGCGGCAAAGACGCCATCGCGGACCCGGCCAGGACGGGACTGACGCATTGGGCCAACGTCCGGCTCGCGTTCGTCGCCGCGGCGGCGTGCTCGCGCTCATGGTCGCCGACAGCCAGCATAAGAAAAGTCTGCCGGGTCGGCACGTCAATCTGCGAAAGAAGGTGCCGAGCGAGCAACAGGGTCACCGCGACGGCGGCCGTAGGTGCCAGGCCCACTCCGATCAGCAGCAGATTCGCCGCCAAGTGCGAGAAGACCATGGTGTTGACCAACCCCCATCGGCGCGAGAGAGCCGGGGCGGCGAGAAAAGACAGCCCCGAGAGCATCTGCGCGCCGAAGGCGACCCATCCCAGTTGCGCCAACTCTAATTCGAATCGCTGGCGCAGCCAGTAAAGCACGAGGCTTTGAACGACGAATCCGCCCGCGAAGGAGTCGAGTGCAAAGAGCGCCGCCAAGCGACGAATCAAGGCGCTCGATTGTCCGCTCACCGGCGCTGCCGGAGGAGCGGCTTTTAGGCGCAGCGCGGCGTAAATCCCAAGCTGAAGCGCCGCCGCCGCCAAGAGCAGCAGGAACGCCGCGCGGGCATCGACCAACCGGCGACCCACGACCGCAGCTCCACCGGCCGCGGCGGCATAACCCACGAAGTTATAGACGCTCATCGCGCTGCCGAGCCTCTCCGTGCTGGTCGTCCGGGCCAGGCATGTTTGCTCGAGCGTCAGAAAAGGCCCGGTCTCGCCCGCGCCGACCGCGAGATTCGCCAGCATCGCCGCCGTGATCGCTTGCCACGGCTTCTCCGCGGCCAAGAACAGGATCGCTCCCGCGGCGCCGACCGCGGAGAGCGCCAAGAGGATAGGCCTCGCGCCGAACCGGCGCGCCGGCGCGCGAACGGCGAAGGTGAACGCCGCGCTGGCCGCCAAGGTCAGCGTAAAGCTCAGGCCGATCCCGCGCGGCCCTAATCCCAACTCTTCGAGGTAGACCGGGAACACGACGCTCAGAGCGCCGTAGGAGAAGGTGCGGACCGCCTTGGCCGTCAGCAGCAGCCGGCTCGTTCGATCCATTACCGCCCGTGGCGGCAGTACGCGTAGAGGGCGTCGTAGACCGGGAATTGCAGCCTCAGCTTTTCGTGGTCGTCCGGCACGCTCTTATGGAATCCCTCGGCCATCGCAAGGAGACCCGCCGCCTCGGGCGCCGTATCCAGCTCACCATCGATGTCGGCGCCGTGAACGATGCGCGCCAACTGATCGAGCGCCGGATCGGTAAGCTTGTGGTCCTCGATCAGGACTTCGAAGCTGCACTTGTTTCCTCGGTGGGTGTAGTCGGCTCCCGCTGCGTCGAAAGACTTTCCTCCGAGGCGCTTTGCCGTTTCAAGGACCTTGTCTTTCGAAACGAAGACGAATTCGGCCTCCTTGTCGAGGAAGCGGCGGATGAGCCAAGGGCAGGCGACACGATCCGTCTTCGCGCCCTCTCGCGTAATCCATTTCATGGATTGGTCTCAATGGTGATGTTCATTTGGGTATTCTAACGTAAAAAAGAAATAGCTGCTCGCATTGCTTCCATCGGCGTTACTCCTTGGCGGTCCGCTCGCTTGGGCGTTTACCGTCCAGGATGGCCTTGAAGGTCTCCAGGTCGCTCGTCGGCAGCTCGCAGGCGTAGTCCACGCAGACATAGGCCGCCGTCCGGCCCTTGATCGGCACGACCCCCTTCAAGAACGGCAGCCGGCGCTCCAGCGCCTCGCGATCCGGCCCCCGGTCCAGGAGCATGAGTATCTTATTCGGCAGGAAGCGGGAGTGAACCTCCCTGAGCATGGCGCGCGTCTCGGGTGCGTCGCGCTCGCCGGCGATGACGATCTGGCGGGGTTTGGCCAAGGAATAGTCCAACGCGACCATCATCCGCGGCAGGGAGCGCGGCTGATCGCGCATCTGGGTGCCGAAGAGAGCAAGCGTCTTCTCCGCTTTCTCGCGGAAGTCCTTGCGTCCGGTGAACCAGGAGAGGCGCAGCAGATTCAACGCCGCCACGGAGCTCGCCGCCGGCTCGACGTTGTCGGAGTCCTCCTTTACCCGGACGAGCAGTCGTTTGTCGTGGCCCGAGGCGGTCATGAAGAAGCCGCCGTCCTTGGCGTCGTAGAACAGCTCGTTCTGCGCGTCGCTGAGCTTCACCGCCCACTCCAGCCACTCCGCGCGCAAGGAGGTCTCGTAGAGGTCGAGCAGGCCCTGGACCAGGAAGGCGTAGTCGTCGGCGATGCCGGGGACCTTGCGCTCGCCGGCGCGCCAGCGGCGGTAGAGGCGGTTGCGCTTCGCGTCGTAAAGATTCGCGCGGATGAAGCGCGCCGCCTTCTCCGCGGCGGCAAGGTAGGCCGGATCGTCCAAGACCTGCGCTCCCTGAGCGAAGGCGGAGATCATCAGCCCGTTCCAGGAGACCAGGACCTTGTCGTCGAGATGGGGCCGCGGCCGCTTGGCCCGGACTCGGAAGAGCCTCTGCCGCGCCGTCTCCAGGATCGCCCGCGTCTCGTCCTCGGTCCTCTTGAACCTCTTGGCCGTCTCCGGGATGGTGTGGGCGGCGTAGAGTATGTTCTTGTCGCCGAACTCGCCCTGCGGGTCGGATTCGGCGTTGCCGCCGGCGCTCACGCCGTAGCGATAGTCGAAGATCTCCCCTTCCCCCGGCCCCGCCGCGTCGAGAATCTCGGCCTGCGTCCAGACGTAGAAGGCCCCCTCCTTGCGGTGCTCGTGCCCGACGTCCTCCACCTTGCCCAGGAGCTCCGGCGGGAGGCTGTCGGCGTCCTCGGCCGAGTAGAAGCCGCCCTCGGGATGCGTCATGTCCCGACGGACGTAGTCCAGGACGCCGCGCGCGACCAGCGCGAGATCTTCCGCGCGCGTGATCCTGTACGCCTCCAGATAGTTCACGGCGATCTGCGCGTTGTCGTAGAGCATCTTCTCGAAGTGCGGGATATGCCAGCGATCGTCCGTGGAGTAGCGGTGGAAGCCGCCGCCGACGTGGTCGTGGATGCCGCCCTTGGCCATCTCGCGCAGGGTCCGCACGCTCATCTCGAGCGCCGTCTCCGCCTTCGTCCTGGCGTGATAGCGCAGGAGGAAGTCGAAGTTGACCGGCATGGGGAACTTCGGCGCGCCGCCGAAGCCGCCGCGCGAGGGCTCGTAGGTTTTCACGAAGGCCTTGAAGCCGGAGTCAAGCGCCGCGGGTTCGAGCGGGCCGCCGCTTCCCTCGACCTTCGTGTATTTCTCCAGCGCGCGGCCGAGGCGGTCCGCGTCCGCTTGCAGGCCGTCGCGCTTGCTCTTCCAGAGCTCCGCGATCCTTTCCGTGAGCTGCGCCAGTCCCGGCCGTCCACCTCGCGAGTCCGGCGGGAAGTAGGTCCCGCCGAAGAAAGGCTTGAGGTCGGGCGTCAACCACAGATTGAGCGGCCAGCCCCCGCCCCAGCCCGCGCCCGTCGCGGCGGTCATGTAGACCTTGTCCACGTCCGGGCGCTCCTCGCGGTCCACCTTGATCGAGACGAAGTTCGCGTTCAGGACGGCGGCGATCTTCGGATTGGAGAAGGACTCGCGCTCCATGACGTGGCACCAATGGCAGGTCGAGTAGCCGATGGACAGGAAGACGGGCTTGTTCTCCCTCCTGGCCTTGGCGAAGGCTTCCTCGCCCCAGGGATGCCAGTCCACGGGATTATAGGCGTGCTGGAGCAGATAGGGGCTCTTCTCCGCGACGAGGTGGTTCGGTTTGCGCCCGGCCGCCGCCGCGGAGGCGAGGCCAGCCGCCAGGAGCGCCACGCCCCCCAGCGCGAGACGTCTTGCCCGCGTCATCACTGTCTTAATCGTCATGGATGGGTTCTCCGCTCAACAGCGCCTTCACGTTTCCTTCCAGTTCGCTCGGGTCTTTGTAGCCGACCCAACTCCGAACTATGCGGCCTTCCCGGTCGATCAAATGCGCGACAGGCAGGCCGCGCACGCGCCAGCCCTTGATCGGCCCGCTCCCGGCGAGCAGGACCGGATAAGGCACTTTGTTCTCGGCGACGAACGCCGCGACCGCCTCTTTGCCGCCCTCGTCGATGGAGACCGCCAGGATGACGAAGCCCTTCCCTTCGTGCCTGCGGTATAACGCCTTCAAGTCCGGCAGTTCCTGCAGGCAGGGATAGCACCAGGTGGCCCAAAAATCGACGAGGACCACGCGCCCCTTGAAGTCGGAGAGGCGGGCGGTCTTCCCGGAAATATCCGGGAGCGCGAGCTCGGCCGCCGGCAGGGGCGAATGGGAGTGATCCTCCGTACGAGGGCCGGGGCCGAGGAGCCAGGCGCCGACGAGGACGACGGCCAGGAGGCCTGCCGTCTCGCGCGGAGACGGCAGGCGGCGCCAAGCCGCTTGGAATCGGCGCTTCATAGAGCGCCGGCGCCTCGCGTCATTCGGACTCCAGTTGGTAAGGGCGCTTCTTCCCCTCCGCCGCGTGGACGATGGCCTGCACCGTGTGCAGGGCGTCGCCGTCCTTGAGGACCATGAAGTCCAGGTCGTAGAGCTTGCCCTTGCCGTCGACGAAGTCCGCGCAGCTCACGTAGAAGTCGCCCTTCTTGACGATTCCCTTGTGAAGTTCCTTGAACTTCAGCTTGAGCAGCTTCCCGTCGACCGGATCGTACAGCCGGAACGCCCCGCCGATGGTCTTGGAGTCGATGTAGTAGGCCATCGAGGCCTGTATCGCCTCGCGGACCGTCCCCTTGATGGAGGGATCGTCAGCGGCGCGGCCCGGCGCGGCCGCGACGGACAGGAGCAGCGCCGACGCGGCGAGAATGCGGCTTGCGGATGACTTGATGTTCATGTGTGCCTCCTTGATTCTTGTCTTTGGTTCGCCGGCGCGCCGGGAGCGCGGGCCGACGGCGGGCGATGCTGCGTGCGCCTAAGAAAAAGACCGGCGGGCGCCGATCCAGTAGGGATCAGATCAGCAGGGGGGCGGCCCAGGCGGCGGGCGAGGAGACCACTGGATGGTCGAGCGTGCCCGGCGGCGGGCTGAGCGCCCGGGCAGGCGGCGCGCCGAGGGGCAGGAACGGGTCGAAGCGAGCCGCGGCGGGCGCCCTCCAAGACCGCCCCGAGACCCGGGGCGCCTGCGGGGCGGCGGAAAGAAGCGTCGCGTGCGTCCGGCAGTGGGACGCCGCGCGCAGCTGCGGCTCGGCCTGGTCCAGGAAGAACGACGCGTTCGAGGGCTTCCCGATCGTCTCCGCCAGGCAATGGAGAGGCGAGCCGCTGGCGATCGCGGCCGAAAGGATCAGTCCCAGGCATCTGGCGCTCATCGTCCGCATTGTAGCGCCTCCCTCGATGTTATTCAATAGCGCGGATATGCAGTTTCCGTGCCGCCAAGTTTTCGCGTACCGTCTTCGATAAATAAGGAGGAGCCGAGCGTGGCCTACGACGAGAAGCTGGCGGCGCGAGTCCGCAAGCGGCTGGCACGACATAAGGCGCTGGCCGAGATCAAGATGTTCGGCGGTCTTTGCTGGACCATCCGCGGCAACATGGCCTGCGGCGTGCTCAAGAACGACCTTGTGCTGCGGTTGGATCCGGGGAAGGCCGAGGATTATCTTAAGGAACCTCACGCCCGGCCCATGGACTTCACCGGGCGGCCGATGAAGAACTTCTTGTTCGTCTCGTCGAAAGCCTGCGCGACCCCCGCCGGGCTCAAGAAATGGGTCGGCCGCTCCGCGGACTACGCGCTGTCTCTCAAGCCGAAGGCTTGACGCTTCGCGCCCACGGGGCTTCGTCCCACGGTTCGAGGAGAAGGGCGCAGAATTCCTCCAACAACCGAGCCTCTTCGGGAACGAAGCGGTCCTTGGCCGGCGAGTCCAGATCGAGGACGCCCCATACAGCCCCGCTCTTGACGAGCGGAACCGCCAATTCGGAGTTGGAGCGCGAGTCGCAGGCGATGTGCCCGGAGAATTCGCGCACGTCGGCGACGATGACGGTCCGCCGGTCGAGCGCCGCCCGGCCGCAGACGCCCTTGCCTTCGGGAATGGACGTGCACGCGACGCGCCCCTGGAACGGCCCGAGCCTCAGCACCCCGCCGTCGAGAAGATAAAATCCGACCCAGTTCAGGTCCGGAATCTGCTCATACAGGAGAGCGGAGGCGTTGGCCAGGTCCGTCGGCCAATATCCCGTGCGAAGCTCGCGCCATTGCCTCAACGTCTGTTCCGTGATCGTCAACGATCCCCCCTTGTGTAACGACTTCGCCGTCCCGCGGACTCATTATCAGAGGTGATTTATGGGCAACATTCAAATGACGATCGAATCCGCGGGAGCGCTGTCCCTGCTCCTGCTGAGCCTGGCCCTGATCGGCTGCGGCGTAAGCACCTGTTGGCTCAGATTCGGGCGATGCGGATCCGCGAAGCCGCAGAAACGAGCGCCCCGCGCCTGGTAGGACTGCTTTCCTAGTCGGCGCGGCACCACAGCGTGTCCTCGTCGCGGAGGACGTACAGAGCCCAACAGGCGGCGAGCATCGGCCACGCGGCGAAGAAGAGGAGGTTCCCCCCCTCGAACGGCGACAGATACTGCTTGTACGAGGATACGGTCGAGATCGCGTGAAGGACGAGCACGGCCCCGTAGGTGAGCCTCTTTTTAAAGCCGACCAGGAACGCGAATAGAAGCGCGAGCTCCAGCGCGCCGATGAGCCGGAACGCGCCCGATCCCCAAGCGGGCAGCAGGTAGAAGCTGGAAAACACCTTGGCGGCGTGGTCCGCCCGGACGAACTTGTCCAGCGTCCACATCAGCATCACCAAGAACACGCCCAGGCGCAGGGCGAGGAGCGCGGCGGGCAGCTTCGATCCTTCTCTCATTAGGCCTCCTTCATCCTCGATATAAGAATGGTATGAGATTAAGGGCCCACAAGACGACCCGGCGCGCCGATGGCACGAAAGCGTGACATGACCGGGTCGCGGCGATGTGGTAGGCTCGCGGCATGAGATCCATCGCCTCCATCGCCTCCGTCGCCTTAGGGCTCCTCCTCGCCGCGGCCGCGCGCGCCGGCGAGAGCAAAAAAGAGCACGGTGTCGCCCGCATCCAGGGCACCGCCGCGGGCTCCGCCCTCGCCGGCACGGCCCGCTTCGAGGACGTCGACGGCGGGCTCAAGGTCGCCGTGACCCTGACGGGCGTGCCCGGCGCGGCCCACGCCCTGCACATCCACGAGTTCGGCGACTGCGCCGACTCGGGCAAGGCCGCCGGCGGCCACTACAACCCCCAGGGCGCGCCGCACGGCCACGCCCTCAAGGACGGCAGTAAGGCCCATCCCGGCGACTTCGGCAACGTCGCCGCGAAGGACGGCGCCGTGTCGTTCGAGGCCGTCCTGCCGAAGGCCTCCCTCAAGGGCAAGAACCCCGTCGCCGGCCGCTCGATCGTGCTGCACGAGAAGGAGGACGACTTCAGCCAGCCGGCGGGCAATGCGGGCGGGCGCATCGCGTGCGGAGTGATCGTCATCGCCGGCGGCTAGGCCGGTGAAAACCCGGCAGGACTGACGCCGAATTGAAGCGGCCGGTCCCCTCGGGGACCGGCCGCTCGCTTTTGCTGCTTGCTCCCGGAGCGTTCGCCTCAGGCGAAGCCAGCCGGGAACGGCGCCTTTAGGCGGCGCAGACCTGGGCGCGCTTCGAGTTGCGCCCCCGGGGCCGCTCCGACCACACGCACTTCCCCCCCTCGCACCGCACCTTCGCGAAGGGACGCCACGCCGCGCTTCTCGCCACGAACAACCAGGGCATCAGGTCCTTCGCCACCGCGTACTTCGCGTTCATGTTGCCTCCTTCGCCCCATCCGCCATCCGTCGCGTCTGTTTTAACATGACATCTCATATTTGTCAATAGGTTTTCTGACAAATAATGTGAGATTTTAAACAGGGCTCCGCGCGAGGCGTTTCTCGACGGAGTTTTAGGCGAAGGCGAGCGCGGGGAGGCTCAGCGAGGCTTGTTTATCGGAGGAGGACGCGGGCGGCGCGGCGGGGACCTTGTCCGGATGGTTGCCGTCCTTGAAGATCCACTTCGGCACGTTGTACTGCAGGACCGCGGTGATGGTCAGGAAGGCGGCGGTGGCGATCAGCGCGGGTGCTAAGCCCGCGAAGTCGAGCAGCAGGCCGAGGAACAGCGCGCCGACCGACTCGAAGGCGACGTCGATCATGAACACGGCGCTCTCGATGCGCGCGAGCTTGTCGTCGTCCATCTGGGCGCGCTTGACCGGCTCCATCACGATGCCGACCGGGGCGTGGAAGTACTGGACGGTGAACAGGACGCCCGCGATGATCGCGAGGTTCACCCAGAACATGCCGGTCGTCAGGTACACCGGCGCCAGCAGCGCCCAGAACAGCAGCGAGGCGAAGGCCGCGTGGCGGTAGAAGCGGCCGTGGCCGACCTTGGCGATGATCTGGTCGCCCTTCTCCCCCTCGAGACGGGCCGACGGGATGAAGCGTCCGATGTACTCGAGCGAGAAGAGCAGGCCCATGATGCCGCCCGCGCTCGCGATCTGCACGAGGAGGATCGACGGGAAGAAGGACACGGCGGCGACCGTCGCGGCGACGGCGGCGAACCCGGCCGCCGGCCACCAGGACTTGAAGCGCGTGACCGCGCGCGCGAGCGCGGCCAGCGCGGCGAGGCCGGCGGGGACCGCGGCGGCCCACAGCGGGACGGAGAGCGCCGCCGGCGCGGCCCCGAGCGCGTCGGTGATCAGGCTCGGGATCAGCACGAAGGGAAGGGCGTCGATGAGCAGGACCTCGAGGGCCATCACGCCCGTGAGGATGCGCAAGGTGCGGTTGCGCAGGATGAACGCGACGCCCTCCATCTGCTTGTAGCCGTCGAGGATCTCGGGCAGGGACCGGCGCGGGCCGCCCTTGGCGCGGGCCGCCTTGATCGACCCGGGCAGCTTGAACAGCGCCTTGAGCAGCGCCAACGGCAATAACGCCGCCCCAGCGAGGGCGACCAGGAGCTCGCGCGCGACCCACAGGGCGCGGGCGCCGTGCGTCGCCGGGAATTCCGGTCGGGCATAGGCGAAGAACGAGCGGAAGGACCAGTTGAGGATCATGGTGAGCGGGTGGATGATGCTCGCCCCGAGCGCGGCCATGAAGGTCAGGATCTGCGCGCCGAACGCGATCGGGCCCATCTTGTCGTTGCCGGGGAAGCGCGAGTCGCGCACCATGAACCAGTAGAAAGGGATGGACGCGACCAGCAGCGCGCCATACACCGCGTAGGCCATCGCGTAGCCGCCGAGGCCCAGGCTCGTGACCATCGCGCCCACCGCCCAGCCCGCGACGATCGGCATCAGCATGCCGGCGACCGAGTCCCACTTGCCGAGGGTGGCCGCGGCGTCCTTGTTGAGCTTCTCGTCCTTGCCGAGGAAGGACTTGCGCGCGGCGCCGTCGGCGACGATCATCACGCTCTGGAAGATCGGGTTGACCGCGACGATCAAGGCGAGCACCGTGAAGTGCAGGCCGCCGGCCATGAACAGCAGCGGGATCGCGGCCATCAGCGCGGCGCGCGCCAGCGAGGTCGCGATGAAGACGACGCGGTAGTCGGTCTTGTCGATGAGGTAGCCGATCGGCAGGAGGTTGACCACGGCCATCGAGCCCATGTGGATGTTGCGCACGAGGCCCATCGCGGCGGTCCCCATGCCGAGGGCGTCCTTCACGAGGAAGGCCTGGCTCAAGACGTGGAAGTTCACGCCGAACACGGTCGTGATGTGATGGCCCCAGAACAGGCCCCACAGGGACCTCGGAAGCTTGCTCGCGGCCTGCGGCGCGGGCGGCGCGTCGGGGGCGCCGGCGGCGGCCGGCGTCTTCGCGGGCTCGAGGCCGCCGGGGTTCGGGGCCTCGGAGCCGGAGGCGGCGGGGGCGACGGCGTCGTCGAGCGCGCGGGGACGGGCGACGCCCTGATCGAAGAGGATCGCGGCCTCGTCGCCGGTGGTCGCGGGCGTGAAGCGGG